>CATJWG010000266.1 GCA_949744165.1 uncultured Eubacteriales bacterium
ATCAGGGGCGAGGCGGCATTTCCTGTCCTGTGGGCCCGTGAGTATTACAGTGTGGCGGAGAAGAAAAAGGAAACCCCGTGCGCCCTGCGTCTGCTGTGACAACACAGGGAAAGTGACCATTAAGGGAGTAGAGTATGCTTGCGCAAGGTGCAAAGGGAACTGGCGCGAGAAAGAGGCTGTCGGAATAACGACGGTCTACCCCACCGCAAAGTGGATGTTGGACAAGGTGGAAGCATCAAGCACAAAGACCATACTTCCCACCTTTAGGCAGATAAAAAGCGCGGAGCGGTGGGGTGGAAACTTGCAGATAGTGCCAGCGCCGATTTAAGATTTAAAGAAAACGCCGAAGAAATAATGTAGTTTTTCATCGTGGGAGTGGGTAAGAAAAATCAGGTGCTTCCTTGCTCAAAAAGAGTGTTGACGATTCGCTGTTGCTGGCGCATAAATTTCTTGCGCTCCTTCAGGCGGTAAGCCTCGCCCCTGATGTGGATGACGGTGCAGCGATGTAGAGCGCGATCCAGGATGGCGGAGGCAGTGGTGACATCGGCAAAGACCTCGTTCTGCTGGGAGAAGGTCTTGTTGGAGGTAAAAACAGTGGACGTTTTCTCATACCGCCTGGCAATGAGCTGAAAGAACAGGTTTGCGCCATGAATATCCATGGGAAGATAACCTACCTCGTCGATGATAAGCATCCTGTACTTGGCCAGGACCTTGAGCTTGTCCGGTAGGCGGTTCTCGAAGTAGGCATTTTTGAGCTGCTCAATTAGCTGGTGGCAGATGATGCAATATGCTGAGCCGCCACAAGGCCAAGAGCAGAGGCCATGTGAGCTTTGCCAACCCCAAGAGGGCACGGAACACCACGTTCTCCGCGTTTTTCGGGAAGCTCATGGCGGCCAGCTCATCGATCTGGCGCTTATCTATGGAGGGCTGGAAGGGGAAAGCGAAGTCATCTGGAGTCCCCTTGCTTCAAAAGCCGCTTGATGATTACCTGCTTCATGTTATTGTACAGCATCTCCTCCGTGTATCCTCCAAAATACCGAAATGCGTTCTGATGACGCCGAATCAGCGTGTTTGTGCTCATATCCTTCACAAATTCGATATACCGCATCCGCGAATACCCAAGGATCATAAGAAAACAGTACAGCTTCTGCCACTTCCCGTCCTTGTACACCAGGTTATCCTCAGAGAATCCCCACTTCATCTGTCCCTGTTTCCCTGGCATCGTCTCAAATCACACCGTTGCTTTCTCGTTCAGATCCATTTTCCAGCTGCTCATGTATGCCTTGACGATGCTGTAGCACCCGTCAAATTCCATCTCCCACAGCTTTTCCAGGATCCGCAGCGCCGAGTACGGCGCCTTCTCCAGCCACTCGTCTACGATCTGCTTGTACGTTTCCATCTTTGTGGGCTTGGGCCCCCTGTTAATGTGTACTCCGGATTCTGCGATGACTGTGCGTACCGCTTTGCGGTCTGTGGGTCCATATGGTACTTCCCGACCAGATCCACATAGCTCAGCCCTTTCTGTCTGTCGCCTCGTATGTCCATCCATACTTCTCTTCTCATTTCCAGACTCCCTTTCCGGATGAGAATCGTCCGGAAAGGGAGTCTATTTTTTTTATTCACCTTCTCCATTAATCTACATTCCCGTTTTCTTCGGCGCCTTTTTTCACCCGCGCTGACACAACAAAGATATAAAGAACAGCCAAAGAAAGGCTGTTCTTCCACCCTGCCAATGAAAACATGCGCAGGTTATATACATGCCTGCTCAAGCGACCGCTGATGGACTGTGACGTAATCAGTGCATTTGCCCACAACGGTGCCATCCATTAAAGGCGCAAGCAGTCCAAGAATAAAACAAGAGAATACTAAAACGCCGTGCTCGTCCTTTGCAACAAGCACGGCGTTATACGTTGCATCTACAAACTTATCGTCCAAACATCATTCGCTGTTTGGACAACGATTCGACCGGTATTGGAGCATGGGGGGCAGGTAACAGACATTTTGCATGGGCGATATTGAGATGCTACAGCCCTGAGTATAGGGGCTGGAATGAGCATATAAAGACACAGCAGGGGGGATCAATGCGAAACCTTCACGGGAATAAAGGAATCACTTGAAGGGTATAGAACAGAGAATGAACATTGACAAAACGCGTCTGAGAATGCCATCAACAAGCATTATGCATACAGAGTCAAATACATAAGAGCATGAAAAAGAAAAATATGGAGCAAGGAGCTGAACGACCGGTTTATTTCGGATGACGTTCCCTGAGCACCGCAAAGGCCTCATCCGCCACTGCGATGGTCTGGGCAATGTCCTCGTCGGAAAGGGCATAGTTCAGGAAATGATTGTGGTGGGTAGTGAAAAACACGCCGCGTTTCACACACTCGGCAATCCACTCCTGATGAAGCATCAGACTCGGGTCGTCGGCCAAACGCAGATAGAACAGACTCGGCATACCGGATACGTGGAGGTCAAAGCCGTATTTCTCGCCTGCGGCGCGCAAGCCCTCGCCGACCTTGCGGCCCTTTTCGGCAAGAAGCTTAGGTAAATCCAGACGCTTCATCTTTTCGATGCAGGCAATACCTGCGGCGAAGGGCACGGCGGAGAGCCAATAGCTGCCTGTGTAGGTGATACCCGAAACGGTGCCTTTCAAAAATTCCTTTCCGCAGAGAGCCGAGACATTATAGCCGTTGGCCAGCGCCTTGCAGAAGCAGATGAGGTCTGCCTCAAAGCCGAAGAAATGGTCACTGCCGCGCAGGTCCAGCCGGAAGCCGGTACGCACGTCATCAATAATCAGCAGAGTCTCATTGTCGGTGCAGAGCTTACGGACCTTCTGCCAGAAGCCCTCGGCCGGCAGCTCGTTGTCTGCGAAGTTCCCGTGCATGTAGGGCTGGCTGATAACGGCGGCAATCTCTCCCTTATAGCGGTCGAACACCTGCTCCAGGGCACCGACGTTGTTCCATTCCACATAGAGGTTGTGCATCACATCCTCCTCCAGGATGCCGGAGTAGTCCTTTTTCTGGGCCCATGCATCAACACCGTGGTAGCTGCCCTTGAAAAAGACGACCTTCTTCCGGCGGGTGCGCGCACGGGCGGTCATAATGGCAAGTGTGGTTACGTCACCGCCGTTCTTTGCAAAAAAGGCCCAGTCCGCACTGGCAACAGTGTCCACCAGCAGTTCGGCAAAGTCAATCATTTTGGTTGAGGGTATTGTTACGCAGTCCTCAAACTCACGTTGAGCTGCGGCGGCAGCGTCCACGTCGGGGTCGCCGTAGCCTAAAATATTTGGGCCGTAGCCGCACATGTAGTCAATCATGCGGTTGCCGTCCAGGTCCCAGAAATAAGAGCCCTTGGCCCGCTGGGAGAACAGGGGCCATGCCTCCACGGGGGTATAGCAACCCTCGGCGGGCCCTTGGTGACCATAGATACCGGAGGGGATTACCTTGCAGGCTCTGAGGTAGGCATCGCGGCTTTTGGAATAGTTGTTGATTTTCATGCTTTGCTCCTCCTTAGGCAAGATATACAGCTACACGGTCCAGAATACGGTTGATGTTGTCAATCTGAGATATCATGCCGCCGATACGGACCTGCCCCAAGCCCACGGCGGCTATGGCATTGATATTTCCATCAAAAAGGTCCCTGGCAACGCGCATATCATCAAACTCCATATAGGACAAAAACTGTTCAGGCGTGCTGTGGACTGCGTGAAGCCTGTGGTCATGGCAGCACAGACCTGAGCAGGGCCCGTCCTTAATGGAGAGCTTTGCCGTGCCATCCACAATGCTGGCGGCAGAGCACTGCCCGATGGGGTCCTCGTTTGCAAGCTGTGCGGCGGCCTCGGTGATGACGTGGAACATCAGAGTGGTGGAAATCCGGAAGAACTCCGGGTCATCCAGAGCGCTGGGTGCTGGCCGCAGAAAGGCGGTCAATCGGTCGGTAAGTTTTGTAAAGGTTTTGGTGAGGAAGCCCACCTTGGTAAAGCCTTTCGTAGGGATAGGCGTCACCGTTCCGTCGATTAGGCCATTGAATTTCCTGCATGAGGAGAAGGGCAGCTTCACTTGACAAGTTGCCGCACCGCTTTCCATGCCGCACTGGCCTTTTTCAAAGCACAGCGTGGCTGAAGGTCCGTCCTTCACGGTAAAACCCACAGAGACGTCCGCGTTTTCAATCAGCTTAGCGGACTCACGGTCCAGCTCACAGAGATATGGCAGCGATCCTAAAATCGCGAAAAGGTTTATATATGCCAAGGCCCTTTCATTTTTCACACTAATTCCTCCGCTCAATCGCCATTCACAGCGTAATTGAATAAAACAATCATACCATGCCGCCGCCTTTAGCGCAAGTATTTCCTGTAATGACATTTTTGCGATGCACCGAAGCAAAATCTCAATCCAGCGCGGAGGAGCTTTGAGTTGGTGGGTAGATGCTTGAAGCGTGGGGAGACATACCCTGCCA
This sequence comes from uncultured Eubacteriales bacterium, assembly GCA_949744165.1. Taxonomy (GTDB): domain Bacteria; phylum Bacillota; class Clostridia; order Oscillospirales; family Oscillospiraceae; genus JAMPGF01. The sequence goes on from CATJWG010000266.1 coordinate 4,459, forward strand.
AGCTGTAACTTTGTTAAACTTATCATTCTTAATAGGAATGATTTTTATTCATATAATTCATTTTACATATTATATTCTCCTGTTTATAATAAATACAGGTATTTGTTATTTAGTTGTCAACAAGGCGTAAAAGGTTGTAATAAAGGAGAAAATTTCAAGCTTGTATGTGGAGGTGAGAGGGTGAAAAGCTACAACAGAGGGCACGGCTTAACGCCTCGGGTGGCTATTGAGCTCGCCGCGCCGCATACCTGGCCCGCCGCCGTTTGTCCCGTACTGCTTGGCACGGCCTTAGCCGCTGCGCGTGACTGTGTCGTCAACGGCTGGAGGGCTTTTTTGGTTTTAATGACGGCCGTGCTGCTGCAATCGGCGGTCAACACGCTCAACGACAGGCGTGACTTTGTTTCCGGTCTGGACAGAGTGGAAAACTGCACGGACAGCTCGGACGCGGCGCTCGTCTACTCTGGGGCGAGCCCGAGGGAGGCTTTGGTATGGGCCCTGATTCTGCTGCTTGGAGCGGCGGTGTGCGGTGGAGTACTGGTTTGGCGCTGCGGAGCGGCTATGCTGCTGTACGGAGGCGTGGGAGCGGCTGCGATAGGGCTGTATGTTCTGCCGAGCGTGTCGGAAAGTGATGTGCCGCTTGGAGAGGTGCTCAGCGGTGTTACAATGGGTGGCGTGCTGGCCTGTGCGGCTTTCCGTGCGCAGACGGGATATTTTACGGCAGAGCTTTTGTACCTGTGCGCTCCGTGCGTGGTGACAGTGGGGTGCATCATGCTGGCGAACAACACCTCCGATATCGAGAAGGACCGCGAGGGAGGACGCAGGACATTGCCGGTTTGTATTGGACGG
>CATJWG010000267.1 GCA_949744165.1 uncultured Eubacteriales bacterium
AGACCTATAAGACCGAATGGTCCCTAAAATTCCTCTGAAAAATTGAGCGGCCGCAGGCATTTTTGCCTGCGGCCGCTCAATTTTTCAGAGGAATTTTAGGGACCATTCGGTCTTATAGGTCTGTCCGGCGGGGAGGGAGATGAGGTCCGGCTGAGTTTCCAGGTCCTCAACCACGCCGTTGCGGGAGGGCAGGGAGGACCAGGGCTCAAGGCAGACGTAGGGAGCGTCTGTCCAGGGACGGTGCCAGAAGCCGAGGACAGGGAAGTCCGGCGCGTTGAGCGTTACCGAGTGAGCGCCGTGCTCGCTGCGCAGCGTCACAGGTCCGGTCACGCCGCGCAGAACTATTGCGTCGTTGTCAAACAGACTGTGGCGCAGGGGCAGGCGATTGTTTTCAAGCGGGAAGGGCTCGTCGCGCCCAGTGATAAAGCAGTCGCTTGTGAACTCTATGCGGCGTGGCGGGCAGGGGGCAAACTCAAGGAAATAATCCTCAAAGCTCAGACCGTCGTCCAGCGGCACGTTGATGCCGGGGTGGCCTCCAAGGCCGAAATACATGGTTTTTTCATCATGGTTTTCCACGCGGTTTTCTATGCGCAGTGTGTTGCCGTCAAGGCGGTAGGTTATGAAATAGGCAAAGCGGAAGGGGTACATCTCAAGCGTATGCCCGCCGGATTCCAGGCGAAAAACCATACTCTCGCTGCCGCGTGAATCGAGCTCGAAGTCCGAGCGGGGAGCAAAGCCGTGTATCGGCAGGCTGTAGCTCTTCCCGCGGTAGGTATACCTTCCGTCGGTCAGCCGGGCGACATAGGGGAAAATGTTTGGCGCGCGGTCCTTCCAGTAGGCAGGGTCGGCCTGCCAGAGATACTCAAGCCCAAAGGAGCGTATGGACATAAGCTGGGCCCCGAGCGTGTCCGCGGCGACGCGCAGGCGACCGTTTTCAATCTCAAAGAGCATATTTTGTTCCTCCCGAAAAAGTTTGTTGCATAAAACAGTGCATCAAAAGCCCACAATGGCGGGTATTTATAGGAGGGCTTAATTATATTACATTTTTTTGCAGTTTGCAAGCGAATCTCTCGGAAAAATAAACAAACAGGGCGTTTTGTATACAAATCAACCAAAACAAAATAGCCAAAAATAGTGGCAATAATTATGCAATAGGGCAAAACATATATTTTTTTGTCAATTCAGTTGACAAAAAGAGACGGCTATTATAAAATCTAAAATAGATAAAAAAAGCGGTTTTTATCAAGAACACTTTGTGCATTTTGGGTAAGGACGGATGGCGCTGATTTACGGGCTTTTGAAGCACATGCGCTGCGTCGGCGTCAAAAAAGACAGGTAGGTGATTCAGATGAGTGAGACTATTGTCTCCATGCGGAACATATGCAAGACCTTCCCTGGCGTCAAGGCGCTTGACGGCGTGCATTTTGAGCTGCATTCGGGGGAAGTTATGGCGCTGCTTGGAGAAAACGGAGCTGGAAAGTCCACGCTGATGAAGGTTCTCAGCGGCGTTTACACAAGAGACAGCGGAACGCTGGAGATTTTCGGTCAGGAGTATGGGGACCTGAGTCCGAAGCAGGCTCAGCGGCTTGGAGTGGCAATTATTCACCAGGAGCTGAACATGTGTCCGCATATGACCGTGGCGGAGAACATGTTCCTTGGCAGAGAGGTGAAAAAGGGGTTTCTCATCGACCGCAAGGCCATGGAGGATACGGCGCAGGCGATACTCTCAGACCTGAAAATTGATATCTCGCCAAGCGAGACGGTTGGCAATCTACCGGTTTCAAAGCAGCAGATGGTGGAAATAGCCAAGGCTCTGTCAATTAATGCGCGGGTGCTTATCATGGATGAGCCCACTTCTGCGCTGACCGCCAGGGAGATTGACGATTTGTTCCGCATAATCCGCAAGCTGCGTGACGACGGCTGCGGAATAGTGTACATCTCGCACCGTCTGGAGGAGTTGCAGCACATAGTTGACCGCGTTACGATAATGCGAGACGGACAGTACATAACATCGATGAACTTTGGGGACGTGACCATGGACGAGATTATCACGCACATGGTTGGCCGTGAGATAAAGGAGAAGTTTCCACGTGTAGAGTGCCGGCGCGGAGAGAAGATTTTCGAAGTAAAGAATCTTAACGCCGGACGCATGGTGCGCGACGTGAGCTTCAGCCTCTATGCCGGCGAGATTGTCGGATTTGCAGGGCTCATGGGTGCAGGGCGCACCGAGACGACGCGGGCCATATTCGGCGCGGACCCTGTGGACAGCGGGGAGATTTACCTTGAGGGCGAAAAGCTGCACATTCATTCTCCGGCGGATGCGATAAAGGCCGGTGTGGTGCTCGCGCCCGAGGACCGCAAGAAGGACGGACTGTGTACAAAGCTGCCGATAAGGGAGAACATCGCCCTGCCGAATCTTGACCTGCTTAAGCAGATGCTGAGCGTTGTTAACCGGAAGAAGGAAAGGAATATGTGCGACAGGGCCGTGGAGGACCTGCGTATAAAGACGCCGAGCATAGAGATAAACGCTGATAACCTATCCGGAGGCAACCAGCAGAAGGTGGTTGTCGGAAAATGGCTGGCACGCGACTCGAAGGTTATAATCTTCGACGAGCCGACCCGTGGTATCGACGTGGCGGCAAAGGTGGAGATTTATAACACCATGAACCAGCTCAAGCAGCAGGGCATAGCCGTGATGTTCGTGTCCTCTGAGATGCCGGAGGTTATGGGAATAGCGGATAGGATTATCGTCATGTGCGACGGGCGTATAACCGGCGAGGTTATGGCAAGAGATACGACGCAAAGCGAAATTCTGACCCTGGCGACCCAGTTTGAGAACAA
>CATJWG010000268.1 GCA_949744165.1 uncultured Eubacteriales bacterium
AAGCGGCGTCGGCCGCTTCAACGGCGAGTGGGTGCTCAACAAATTCACGACCGAGCAGTGGATATGCGTGCAGTAAAAACATAAAGCTGAAAGCCGCCCAAAACGGGGCGGCTTTCAGCTTTATCCAAACTCAATTTCTCCCACGCCGAGCTTAGGCAGGGGCGTCACATTCACGCTATGAAAACCAAATTCCGAGCAAAGCACCTGAGCATTGCAGCGGTGCTGGCCGATGAGCTGAGATACGCAGGAGGGGGCGGTAAGCAGCCGGAGCTCCTTCGGAGAGGCGAGCATTTCGCGGCCGTACTCCGTGCCGGTGAGCATTTCGCGCACACGATTTAGCAGTACACGGCTTTTCACAAGCTCGCCCAGCGCGGGGTGATAGGCCCCGCCGGCCGCTGAGCCGCCGGACAGCTCGTCAGTAGGGTTGAGGCCGAGACGTATAACCGTAATGCCTGCGCGCTCAAACATAGGCAAAATCTGAGCACACACGCTCACCGCGTCCTCCACTGTGTGCTCAGTATACTTTCCCTGACGCCAGAGCTCATACAGCGGCGTGTCCTGTATTATGACCGTAGGGTAAATGCGCACCGCGTCAGGCGCGAGTGCGATTATGCGCTGCGCGCTTTCCATGTCGCGCGCCTCGTCCGAGCCGGGCAGACCAGTCATTATTTGCAACACGAGCGAAAATCCCGCGCGCTTGATAAGAGCGGAGGCGCGCACGGTGTCCTGCGCGCTGTGGCCGCGCCCGCTTTTTAACAGGACATCGTCGTCCATCGATTGTGCGCCGAGCTCGATAACGCTCACGCCGTGATTGCGAAGGCGCTCGAGCGTAGGTATGTCTATGGCGTCCGGACGTGTGGACAGCCTTATGCTCTCCAGCTCACCGGAGCTCAGGTAAGGCTGAACGGCGCCGAGCAGCGTAAGCTGCTCGGAAACAGGTATGGCTGTGAAGCTGCCGCCATAAAACGCGCACTGCGCAGGCCGGCGGCAGCGGGCAAGTCCCACCTCGATTTCACGCGTGACATCCTGTGCAGACGCGGGCCGGAGCGCGCCTGAAATACGCTTCTGATTGCAGAACACGCAGTCGTGTCCGCAGCCGAGATGGGGGATGAAGATGGGGATTATCCCGCGCCGTGCCGTCATTTGCTCTTGAGCGTCTGAAGGGCAAGCTTGGCGGCGTTCTGCTCGGCCTCCTTTTTTGTGTGCCCCTCGCCGAGACCGAGCACAGCGCCGTTAAGGCGGACCTCGGCGGTGAAGGACTTCATATGGTCAGGACCGTTTTCCGCCACCATAACATAGCTCAGATTCTGATTCGGCTTTTGCTGGACCAGCTCCTGAAGCTCGGTTTTGCAGTCATTTCCGTAGGCGAAATCTGCCTGCTCAAGACAGGAGAGTATGTGCTCCATTATAAATCCGCGCGCAACCTCAAACCCGCCGTCAAGGTACAGCGCGGCTATCACCGCCTCCACACAGTCGGCCAGAATCGAGTGTCTCCGGCGTCCTCCGGAGAGCTCCTCGCCCTTGCCGAGACGAAGGTTGTCGCCGAAGCCGAGCTTGCTTGCCACGCGGTGCAGGCTCTGCTCGCACACCAGCTCGGCGCGCAGGCGCGTCATTTTCCCCTCCGGCATGTCTGGATACAACCAGTAGAGATATGCCGCAACCACCATGCCCAATATGCTGTCACCTAAAAATTCCAAGCGCTCGTTGCTTTGGCATTTATGCTCGTTGGCATAGGAGGAGTGGGTCAGTGCCATCTGTATAAGGGCACGGTCCTTGAACTTGTAGTTTAGCTTTGTCTGTAATTCCTGCATGGTTTTGGGCCTCATTCATCTTGGCTAAGCTTCATATAATCGATGTTCGTGCTTATGTCGTTTATAACGCCGCCCTCGACGAAAGCTATCGCCTGCTTGACAGCGCTTCTTATGGCCCGGGCATTGCTGCTGCCGTGGGCCTTGATAACGGGCTTGGATATGCCAAGGAGAGGCGTGCCTCCGGTTTCTGAGGCGTCCATCAGGCGCTTGAGCGCGCCAAGGCTGCCTGCCGCCGCAGACGCCGCGGCGGGGTCAAGGGAGGCGAGCATTGCCTTAATCTGGGCGAGAAAAAATTTCGACGTGCCCTCAAGGCTCTTGAGCAGAATGTTGCCGGCAAAGCCGTCCGAGACAATAACGTCGGCCTTGTCAAACAGTATGTCGCTCCCCTCAATATTGCCGATGAAGTTTATGCGTCCCGCCTCATGGGCGTGACGGAGAAGGGTATAGGTCTCCTTTTGCAGCTCAGTGCCCTTACTCTCCTCCGCCCCGATGTTCAGAAGGCCAACGCGGGCATTCTCACAGCTAAGCATCCGCCGTGCGTAAAAGCTGCCCATGTAAGCAAACTGGAGCAGGTACTCAGCCGAGCACTCGGCGTTGGCGCCGCAGTCGATAAGCAGCGCACCGTTTCTGCCGTTTGGTATCACGGGGGACAGGCAGGCGCGGCGTATTCCGCGTATGCGCTTTACAGTCAGCGTCGCGCCGGTGAGCAATGCGCCGGTGCTGCCTGCGGAGACGCAGGCGTCGCCCTCGCCGTTCTTGAGCATGGCCAGCGCTACGGCCATGGAGCTCTGGCGCTTTGTACGAACCGCCGTGCTGGGGTCGTCGTGCATGGTGATAACATCTTCGGCGTGGACAACGCTTATATTGCCGCTGGCTTCGGCGCCGTATTCGGCAAGACATTTTTCCACCTCGTCCCGGTGCCCCGTCAGGGCTATCTCCACTCCGAACTCACGCTGTGCATCCACCGCGCCGCAGACTATCTCCATGGGGGCGTTGTCTCCGCCCATTGCGTCTATGATTATTCTCATGCATTCTCCTCCTTCAAGCGGTCGATTATCTCAAGCGCACGCTTTGAAATCTCAGCGTTTTTGTTGCGCTTTCCCTTTATCTTATAGCCGAGCGGGGCTATGATGCCGAAATTGATGTTCATCGGCTGAAACGCGCCCACACTGCCGCCGGATATGTAGGACGCCAGCGCGCCGAGCGCAGTTTCCTGCGGGAAGTTTACGCTCGGCAGGCCGAGCAAACGCCGCGCCGTCTCAATGCCTGCAAGCATACCGGAGGCACAGGACTCTACATAGCCCTCCACACCGGTCATCTGCCCGGCGAAGCTTATGCGGTTGTTGCTGCGCAGCCGGTAATAGCGGTCGAGCAGCTTAGGCGAATTGAGATACGTGTTGCGGTGCATCACGCCGTAGCGGACGAACTGAGCGTTTTTCAGCGCCGGTATCATGGAAAACACGCGACGCTGCTCAGGAAAGCGCAGGTGCGTCTGGAAGCCGACAATGTTGTAGATGCTGCCCTCGGCATTGTCGCGCCGGAGCTGGACCACGGCATAGCTCTCCGCCCCCGTGCGCGGGTCGGCAAGACCCACGGGCTTCATGGGACCGAAGCGCAGCGTGTCCTCGCCGCGGCGGGCCATGACCTCCACGGGCATACAGCCCTCAAAAACTCCGCCGTCGTCAAAGCCGTGAACGGGTGCCTGCTCGGCCGAGCAAAGCTCGCGCCAGAAAGCGAGATATTCCTCACGCGTCATGGGACAGTTTATATAGTCCGCGCTGCCCTTGCCGTAGCGGGAGGCAAAGAAGGCGCTGTCCATATCGATGCTCTCCGCCGTGATGATAGGGGCTGCGGCGTCGTAAAAGTGCAGGCCGCTGTCGGGACAGAGCCCGGCAATCTCCTCTGCCAGCGCGTCGCTGGTAAGGGGACCGGAGGCGATTATAACCTCACCGTCTGGAATTTGTGTTACCTCGCGTTCCACGACATCAATATTCGGGTGCGAGCGTATCTTTTCCGTGACCATGCGCGCATAGGAAACGCGGTCCACGGCCAGCGCGCCGCCGGCGGGCACGCGGTTTGCGTCCGCGCACAGCATTATTAGACTGCCAAGCCGGCGCAGCTCCTCCTTGAGCAGGCCAACGGCGTTGGTCAGCTCGTCGCTTCGCAGGGAGTTTGAGCAGACAAGCTCGGCAAAATCGTCCGACATGTGCGCAGGCGTTTTCTTTTCCGGCTTCATCTCAAAAAGCTGCACCCGCACTCCGCGCTCGGCTAACTGCCAAGCCGCCTCGCAGCCGGCCAGGCCCGCGCCGACAACCGTTACAAATTTGCTCATAATCAGGCGTTCCCTTCCGCCGTGTTATCAGCGGCATTTTCGTCAGCTGTGGACTTTTTCGCCGCGGCCTTCTTCGCGGCCGGCTTCTTGGCTGTAGTCTTTTTTGCGGCAGCTTTTTTCGCTGAGGGCTTTTTGTCCTCTGCGGAGGGAGCCGGTTCGTTTTCAGAGGAGGGGGCGGCGCTTTCGGCGGTAGCTCCGGCGTTCTCAGAAGCGGGCTTTTTCTTCTTATAGCCTCGCTTATCCTCTGGCAGGAAATTCGGGCACTGCTCATTGATGCAGAAGGGCTTTTTCTGTCCCTTTCCGGAGAGCTTGAACATCGTCTTTCCGCACTCAGGGCAATAGTCCTTCACGGGAACGTTCCAGCTCATGAAGCCGCAGTCGGCCAGCTTCTCGCAGGCGTAGTAAGTGTATCCGTTTTTCGAGGTGCGCTTGAGTATACGCGAGCCGCACTTGGGGCATTTTCCGGGCATCTCGATAACTATTGGCTTTGTGAAGGTACAGTCGGGGTAGCCCGGACAGGCAAGAAAACGTCCAAAGCGTCCGCTTTTCACGACCATCTTGCGACCGCATACATCGCAGACCTCGTCCGACTCCTCATCAGGAATCTTTATTCTCACGCCGTCGAGTGCCTGTTCCGCAGTGTCCAGCTCTCCGGCAAAGCCGCCGTAAAATTCTTGCAGGACATTTTTCCACTCCTGCCGTCCGGCCTCGATCTCGTCAAGGCGGTCCTCCATGCCGGCTGTAAATTTCAAGTCGACTATATCTTGGAAATAGTCCTCCATTAGCTTGGTGACAACCTCGCCCAGAGGCGTCGGACGCAGATACCTTCCTTCCTTGACCACATACTC
>CATJWG010000269.1 GCA_949744165.1 uncultured Eubacteriales bacterium
CGCACGCTCACGCCGCATACAGCGCGGCGTGCCGTCTCATAAAAATCCAGCGCGCCTACGGCACTATAAAAAGCTTTTCAAGCTTTTTAATGGATTTTAGTATGATATACAACATCAAATGAAGGGGGATAAGGAAAATGGCAAATTCTCTGGACCTTGGAAAGGTAATGGGATCGAGGATACACAGCGTTACGGGGACGCCGGACCCGTCGCTGGGGCTGGAAAACGACTGGGCGCTGGACACCGGCAGCGGGGCGGTATGGGAAAAAACGGCCGCGGGCTGGGAGGCACGGGGCAGCTTCAGGGGCGAAAAGGGAGAAACAGGCCCACAGGGACCGGCCGGACCGGCGGGAGCCGCGGGGCAGACTCCGGCGCTGAGCATAGACGCCGGCGGGCACCTTATCGCCACGTTTGAGTGAGGGAGCGGGTCATGGGGATAAAAACGGTTGATTTGGGCCGCGTCGTCGGCCCTCCGGGCGCGAAGGGAGATAAAGGAGACACGGGCGCGACAGGTCCGCAGGGGCCGGCGGGGGCAAAAGGGGCGACGGGACCTGCCGGCGCGGCGGCAGGGTTCGGCACTGTCACGGCGACGGTGGACGCGAACGTGGGCACGCCGTCGGTGACGGTGACAACAGGGGGGACAAACGCGGCGAAAACCTTCGCGTTTGCCTTTAAAAACCTCAAGGGAGCCACGGGCGCGACGGGACCGCAGGGACCCAGGGGAGCCACGGGCGCGACAGGTCCGCAGGGGCCGCAGGGGCCGGCGGGACCCGCGGCGACCGGCGGCCTGAAAATGGAAACGGGCACGGCTACGGGATGCACAATAGCCTTGCAGAATGTACCTAAGATTGTGTTCATAAATGGGAAATACAGCAAAGGGACGAGCAGTAAAACACAATACAACATAGGCGGCTGGCTGACTCCGAACGGATATTCATTCATCGTAGGACAATATATATCCTCAGGACTGAATCAGACCTGGTATGTGCTGGTTTACAGTTCCTTCAGCAGCGGTAAGCTGACATGGGCGGCTGAGGGATACAACGTATATGTGAATCATGACAGTAAAACAACGGTGGGCGCAAGCGATGAGCCGGGCAGTGGATGTTTGGGGTCTAACGGGGTGGACTACATCAGCCTGTATTAACGAAGGGGGAAAAGACATGCACATAATTGCAAAGACGCCAAATCCGGATGGGCTGTATGTCAGCCAGAAATCGGATGACCTCAGACAGCTGCCCGAGGGCTATGCGCTGATACCGGAGGGGATGGAGCTGCCGGATACGTTTCCGTATGTGAACGTGACTGTTGAGGGGAACGTGGTGACCTCGATGACCGCGGGAACGGTTCCGGAGGAAAAACCGAAAGAATATGGGCCGTCAGCGCAGGAGCAGCTGCGCGCGGACGTGGACTTTATCGCGGCAATGACGGGGGTGAGCTTGTGACCGTATATGAGCTGGCAAAAGCGTACTCCCCCCGCCTGTGGAGCGCCGAGCGTATCGAGGCGCTGGTGGCCGCCGGTAAGCTGACGCAGGCGCAGGCGCAGGAGATTATGAAAGAGGAGTGATAAGAATGCCGGACAAATGCCCCGACAATCCGCGCGATTGCCCGCTGCTGCCGCGTGTAGAGGCGCTTGAGCGGGACAGCGTCCACAACAAGGAGGCGCACAAGGAATTTTACGCGAGGCTGGACGACTCGCATACGTCCGTGGCCGTGATAGAGCAGCGGCTGGAGCAGATAAAGGAGGATACGGCAGAAATAAAAGAGGCCCAGCAGGCCGTGAAGGCCTCGGTGCAGGAGCTCAGGGACAAGCCCGGACGCCGCTGGGACAGCTTGGTGGACAAGGCTATCTGGGCCGTGGCCGCGGCAGTTATAACATACCTGCTCGCAGGAGCGGGACTGTAGAAAGGAGACAACATGACAGACATCACACCGATAATCGAGGCCGTGATCGCGCTTATAGGCGCGGTGATAACGGCGGTAATCATCCCGTACATACGCAGCAGAACCACGGCCCAGCAGCAGGACGAATTATACGCCTGGGTTAAAATAGCTGTCCTGGCCGCGGAGCAGCTTTATAAAGGCTCGGGCCGCGGCAGCGAGAAGAAAGCCTATGTGCTGGAATGGCTGAATGACCACGGCGTAACGGTGGACGAAGGCAAGCTCAATGCCATGATAGAAGCGGCGGTGCTCGAGCTTAACAACGGCATTTTCAAGTAATCTATTTCCGAAAGGGGTTATTAAAATGGCAGGATTCAGAAACACAGAGTACAAAGATAGCTGGGAGAAGAAAATCCCGAATACCAATCGTGAATATGCCGACGGTACATACTTCGAGGCGGGCGATAAGTACGTGGTCTATGACGGGGCGCAGAACCTCATGGGGTACGTGAACAAAAACGGCACCTTTACTACCGATGGGGGCGAGCTGACGGAGTGCAAGGCAACCTTCCTGCGCACGGCCAAGGCCGAGCTGGTAAAGCAGGGGCTCGTCGCAACGCTGTCGGGGGACGAGCTGTGATACGGGGCATAGATACCGCGACGCGGCTGAGCGCCGAGAAGTGCAAAGAGCTCAAAGCCGCGGGGGTGGAGTTTGTGGGGAGGTATCTTGTGCCTCCCCGGGGCAGCCTCAAATGGAAAGCGCTTACAAAGGCAGAGGCTGTAAACATATCCGCCGCCGGCATGAAAATACTCTGCGTCTGGGAAACGACAGCCGACAGAGCCAAAGGCGGGGCCGCTGCGGGAGCCAGGGATGGCGAACAGGCCCTCAAGTGCGCCCGTGACATCGGTATGCCCGACACGGGGATAATCTACTTTGCCGTGGACTTCGGGGCCCAGAGCGCGGATATGGACGCCATAGCGGCGTATCTGAGAGCGGCGCGGACGCAGACGGCGGAATATGATATCGGCGTGTATGGCTGCTTTGGCGTGGTCGAGGCGATGGCACAGCGTAAGGCCTGTACGCACTTCTGGCAGTGCGTGGGCTGGAGCTATGGGCGGAAGAGTCCCGCGCTGAATGTGTATCAGTCAATGTGGAGCCATCCCCTTTGCGGCATCTCCGTGGACGACGACGAGTGCGAGGACATGGACGCGGCGGGTATATGGGATTATGAGGAGGAGAATATGACCGGAGAACAGATTTACAGGAAGCTGAACGACTACCTTGCGTCTCAGGAGGCGCCGGAGTGGGCGAAGGAGGAGCTGGACGAGGCGGTGGCGATGGGCGTCACCGACGGCGAGCGCCCGATGCAGCTGGTGCCGAGGTATCAGACGGCGATTATGGCCAAGCGCGCCGCGGAGAAAAGATGAAATCGGTAACGCGCTGTCTGTTCGTGACGACGCAGCTTGCTGCGCTGTGCTGGGTGAGTGTGTCGTACCTCATCGCGGCATACGCAACGGTGCGTCTGGGGCAGGTGTTTCCGGTCACGGAGCTGAGCCAGCAGGCGATAACGACGATTTTGGGCGTCAACGTGCTCAAGGTGGTGGAGAACATCTTTGAGCACAACGACGGGCCCGTGTTTGGACGCAGCAACGGCAGCAGCGGCGGGGAGGACGGCGGGAGCATTTAGACGGAAGGGAGGACTGAGGCTTTGAGAGTAAACGAGGCCATATCGCTGGCGGACGGGCTCAGGCCGAACGCGCTGGGCGAGGAGATAAAGGCGCGGTGGCTGCGGGAGCTGGACATGCGCATAGCGGAGATGCTGAGGCTCGACGCTCCGGCGGAGGATGACGGCGGAGCGGAAAAGGGCGGCGCTGGGGGCCATGGCGGCACAGGAGTGGAGCTGCGGGAGGGCGTTGACATTGACACCGACACGCCCGAGACGCCGGAGTGGCCGCGGGCAATGGTCTGGCCGGAGGAGGATCCCGAGCTGCTGCTGCCGGACGGGAACGGGCTTGTATACGTCTATTACCTCGCGGCGCAGACAGATTATTTCAACGAGGAGGCCGAGCTTTACGCCGGCGACAGCGCGCGCTACAACGCGGCGATGGCCGAGGCGGGGGCGCAGTGGCGGCGGGAGCACGCTCCCAGGAAAAGAAAGGGCTGGAGGGTGATGTGAAATGCTGGGACTGCCGGAGACGCCGCCGAGGCGGAAAATGGGCGCGGAAATAACGGAGATGCGCGGGCTGTGGCTCGGCGACGGGGCTCAGGCCGGAGATCTGGCCGACAGCGAGGGCATTTCAACGCGCCGCTGGCCCTGCCTGAGCCCGCGCAGGGCCAGGCAGAGGCAGGAGGGATACGACGGCTGCACGGCGCTGACGGGCTGGGACAGGCTCATAGCGGTGCGGGGCACGGACCTTTTGTGCGCGGGGGAAAAGGTCGGGACGGTTTCGCCGGGGGAAAAGCAGTTCGCGGTGGTGAACACAAGGCTGGTTATATGGCCGGACAAGCTGAGTCTGGATCTGAAAACGCTCAGGCTCTCGGCAATGGAGGCGAGGGTCGAGTGCACGGGCGCCGAGTTTGAGACCGGCAGCGTGAAGCTGTCCGGCTGCGGGGACATGACGGAGCTTTTTTCCGCGGGGGACGGGGTGAGCCTGTCCGGATGCGTGAAGGAGGAGGGCAACAACAAGGACTTTGTCATAAAGCAGGTCACGGCCGACACCATTACAGTGACGGACAAGACTTTTACAAAGGCCTCCGAGAGCGGAGCGCTGACGATAAAGCGCAGCGTTCCGGACATGGACTTTATCTGCGAGAGCGAAAACCGCCTGTGGGGCTGCAGCAGCGGCGCGCAGACCATATACGCCAGCGCGCTGGGCGACGTGAACAACTTCAACGTCTTTCAGGGCGTGAGCACGGACAGCTTCGCCGTGGCGGTGGGCAGTCAGGGAGATTTTACGGGCTGCTGCCGGCTGGGCAGCAGCGTTCTGTTTTTCAAGCAGGACACGCTGCACAAGATCCTGGGCAGCTATCCGGCGGAATACTGCATGTA
>CATJWG010000270.1 GCA_949744165.1 uncultured Eubacteriales bacterium
CACAGCAGCTGGTGAATAAAAACCAGCAGATTTTCCAGCAGTTTTATTCACTGGTTTAAGGGAGGAGCTTGAGAATGGACGACAAACAGATAATGGAGAGCATCCTGCTCACCACCAAGGGAGCCTGCGACCTTTATATGCACGGCACGATTGAGTCTCCTACGGCGAACGTTCACCAGACCTTCAGCATGGCGCTTAACGATACCCTGTGTATGCAGGACAATATCTATAAGCAGATGACTGCCATGGGCTGGTATCCCACCGACCAGGCGCCCCAGCAGAAGCTTACCCAGGTTAAGCAGAAATACTCGGGACAGGCGTAAAAAGCCTCAAAATAGAGGAAGGCCGCTGAAAAGCGGCCTTCCTCTATTGTTTGATAGACTGAGAATTTTATTTGCTGTTAAAGCCTTCAAACAGTTCGGAGCTCAGGCGTTGAACACCAGATTTGGCAGCCACATTGCAAGCTGTGGGAAAATGGCCATAAGGGCGGCCACCATCAGGAAGGCTATCAAAAATGGCGTAGAGCCTGAAAAGGTTTTTTGCAGTGGAACCTTTGTAATTCCAGATGTGATATAGCAGGCCATGCCAACAGGGGGAGTTAGAGCGCCCATACCAGTGACAAGTACGGCGTAAACTCCGTACCACACGGCGTTGTAGCCGAAGCCCTGAAGGATGGGCAGGAGTATGGGGGCGGTTACCAGCACGGCCGCCATAGCGTCCATAAAGCAGCCTAAAATCAGGAATATTACAGTGATAACCGTGACGATAAAATACTTCGATACATGCAGCGAAGCTACATATGCACCTATGGTGTCGGACAGCCTGGCCATAGTGAAGAATTTGCCGAAGATATTAGTGCCGGCCAGAAGACAATAGAGCATACCGGCCATCATAAGCGTGTTCATCAGAGCTCTGCCGAGCATCTTGAAGGAGAAGCGTCGGTTGACTATGACTACTATGAGCATGAGAATCGTGCCGACAGCGCCGGCCTCAGTGGGAGTGAACCAACCGGTGAACATGCCGAGCATCGAAAAACCGAACACAACCACAACTTCGACAATATTGCCTTCCTTAATAGCTATAAGCTTTTCTTTCACGGTGGTCTTTTCACCCCGTGGCGCGGCCTCAGGCTTGAAAATGCACCATATCTGCACGACTAAAATGAAACAGAGCATGAGCACTATTCCAACGAATACGCCGCCGAAGAACAGCTTTCCTATTGACTCCTGAACGGATGAGCCGTAGGTTATGAGCGGCAGACTGGGCGGAATGAGCGTAGCAAGGGACGCGCCAGCGCACACCGCGCCGGTATTCAGCTCGTCAGAGTAGCCGGCTTTCTTCATTTCCGGACAGGCCACGCGGCCCATGAGACCGCAGGTTGCGACAGCCGCGCCGCAGATGGCGCCGAACAGAGCGCAGGCGACCTGGACCGCGCTTGCCAGCGCGCCGGGCAGCCGGCCGAGTATGGTTTTTATGGACTGGAACAGATTTGACCCTATTCCCGATTCTGAGGCAATTTCGCCCATGAGCATGAACATGGGGGCCACGGACACGGTATAGGTGGTGAAGGTCTTGATAAAGGCGTCGCTCAGGAAGGTGGAGACTGCGCCGAAGTTATGCGTAATGGCAAGGCAGCCGATAAGTCCGCATCCCATCATGCACACGTAGATGGGGACGCCAAGGAAAATAAAGAGCAGGAACAGCGTCAAAGCCAGTACGCTGATTGCGGTTGTTGTCATATCTGATTTAGCCTCCTGTTCATGTCAGGATTCCGCGCCGCCGGACTGACGGTTCACGGGAAAAACTATGGCGGCGGCATTGTAGACAAAGGTGAGAGCGGAGCTGCCAAGGCCGAGACCTACGGCGAGATATACCAGATAGTAGGGGATATGGTAGTAGTCCGTAGTCAGTTTGCTGGCGTAGTTTATCGGCACGTATTTGAAGCTGACATACGAAGCCGTTCCGACGAGCGCCGCGGCGAACAGCAGAGCGAGTACGCCAATCACCTTAGAGGCGCTTTTTGGCAGCTTTTCCGTGACTACGGAAACCGCAATGTGGCCTCCAGAATAGGTTGTGCGAATCATTATAAGGCACATTACCGTCAGCATACCGTATTGTACCAACTCAATGATGCCGCCGATGGTGAAGTGGAACAGACGCCTGCCTATGACGTTAACCACCACAGCCAGCAGCATTACGCACAATATCACAGCGGCGATTTTGCACAGAATGGCGGAAAAGGCGTCGATAAAACGGTCAAGTTTTTTCAATTTCAGTCCCCCTCTTATGAAATGCGGGGGCCGCAGGCAGGAACAAAGAGCTCACGGCCCCCGCGTGGGTCAGCAAATTTAACCGCCAAATGAGCGGAGCATTTCCAGAGCGCCGTCGGCATCCAGTCCGGCGTCGCGCACTTTCTGGCTTACAGCGGCAATCTGAGCGTCGCACGCGCTCATCATGTCGGAGGCGACCCCCTCAGGCAACTCGGCGAACACGAACCCAGGCTTGCCCTCTTCAACGGCAGAGTAGACCGTATCCATCATGGAGTTGACGAAGTTGATGGCAATCTGCTTATATTCCTCTGAGAAGCGGAAGTTGTCGAGCACTTCCTGAAGGTCGGCCGGCAGCTTGTCATATGAGGTCTTACTCATAAACATCTGGTTGAGCACGGTGGCAAAGGGAACCTCATAGGCGTAGTCAAGCACCTCATAAAGGCGAAAGGCCTGCAGGGGGCCGGCTCCGTTGATGATGCTGTCGATGACGTTCAGACGGATGGACTCATACTGCTCAGCGGGAATCATGTTTGAGGCGGAGGCGCCAAAGGGAGTGACCATGGCCGCATAGTTGGGAGAGGTGGCGAAAGTTCGCTCGCCAAGGTCAGTGGTTTTCTCAATGGGCTTGGTGGTGGCAAGATACACGGGCACGCCGGGCGTCTCGCCAATAAGGTACAGCCCCTCAGCCTCATAGGCGGGAACGGTGTAGGTCTGCGAGTACTTGAAAAGATTGTCGATTCTCTCCTCGTCGGTGTCTCCGAAGGAAAAGCCGGGGGTGACCATCAGCTCGGAGTAGGGGTACACACCGGGGTAGTTGTTAACGCTGTCGTTGCCCATATCGCACACACCGGTCTGACAGCCCTTGAGAATCTCGCCGAAACCGGCCAGAGAGCCGTTGTGATAGGGAGTGAAGGTGATTCTGCCGCCGCTGGCCTCGGTTATGGCTTCGAGCACGGGCTTCATCCAGAACTCCCAGAGGGGATTGCCCTCCGAAGCCGTGTCCGCAAAGGTCAGGTTGTACACGGTATCATCTGTTGGAGCGCTGTCGTCGGTATTGGAGCCGTTATCAGAAGGAGCGTTTGTGTCCGAAGGGGTGGAGGCATTTGCCGAAGGGTTTGAGGGGGTGCTGCCGCAGGCGCACAGTGCCAGCAGCATGACGGCGGCGAGAATGAGCGAGAGAGCTTTTTTCATTTTTTTCGTCCTTTCTTTTTTAGCGGTTTTATTCTTCCTCGCGATGCTGCGAGAGCGCGTCGATTCGGTCCTGCATGGTCTCGGGGGTGTCGGTGAGCAACTCCACACGGCTGTATTTGCCGGTATAGGCAAAGTGCTCAGGTCTTGAGCCATGTGCGCGGTTTACGGCGGTTGTGGAGTAGCGTCCCACGCCTATGCAGGTTTTGACCATGAAGCCTGTGTCGTCGAATTGCACCGGCTCGCCGGCGCGTTCTCCGTCGACGGTCACAAAGCCTGTACCCCGTCCGGGTTCGATAAAGTCAAAGGTAAATCCAAACTCATGCCTGCCCTCGGGCAAAAATCCGCTGCTTTTCGCTTCCATGAATTTGCTTGCTACAAAGTTATAGTGGAAGCAAAGCTTTCCGCCCTGCACATAAAAGACGTAGCCGCCGACGTTGAAGCCGCAAGCGAACAGCACACCCTCGTCCCCACTGCGGTAATCAACTTGAGCGCTCAGGCGGAAGGACTTGTTTTTCAGGCGCGGGACTGGTGCGTTCATATCCATGCCGGCATAGTAGACAAAGTGCTGGCTCGGAGGCAGTGGCTTTAGACGAACCATCGTGCCCCACTGAACGCCGCCGCGTGTGGAAAGGTGGCTTTCAAGCATAGGAAAGACGCTGTGTTTTTCTGCCTCCTGCCACCAGAGCTTAATGAGCTCGTCAAGCTTGTCGGGGTATACATCAGCCAGGTCGTGTGCCTCGCAGAAGTCCTCGTCCACATGGTAGAGCTCCCAGCGGTCGTCGTCAAAGGATGGGGAATTAACATGGTCCGCCACGGCCTTCCAGCCGTCCTTCCATATCCCGCGGTTGCCCTCCATCTCAAAGTATTGTATCCGTTTGCGCGTTGGTTCATCGGGATTGTCGAGTGCGTAAACCATGCTCACGCCGGGGCGCGGTTCCTGGCGGATACCGCCCACATACTCCGGCATGGGTATGCCGCACATCTCCAGTACAGTGGGCCACAGGTCGGTGACATAGTGGAACTGCCTGCGGTAGCCACCAGCGTCCTTGATACGCTCGGGATAGCTGACGACGCATGG
>CATJWG010000271.1 GCA_949744165.1 uncultured Eubacteriales bacterium
ACATGCACCATGCCGTCCACGCCTCCAATGTCCACAAACGCGCCATAGCTGGTCAGGGACTTGACAACGCCGTCATAGCGCTTGCCGACTTCTATTTCATTCCAAATCTTCTCCGCGCGCTCGCGGCGCTCCTTTGCGGCCACGGCACGGATGGAACCTACTACGCGGCGGCGCGCCTTGTTGACCTCGGTAATCTTAAGGCGCACCTTCTGCTTTACAAGCTGGCTCATCTCCGCATCCTTCGGCAGTCCGGACTGAGAGGCGGGAACAAACACACGCACGCCCTTGACGGAAACCACAACGCCGCCCTTGTTGTCCTCGGTGACAACGCCCTCGACTACGGTCCCCTCCTCGGCGGCGGCTTCTATGTCCACCCAGGACTTCACTGCGTCAAGGCGCCTTTTGGAGAGCATAACGGTGCCCTCGACATCGTTTACGCGAACCACACATGCCTCAACTGTGTCACCGACGTGAACAAGCTCGTCAATCTTCGCGTTGGGGTCGTCGCTGAAATCGTCTACAGGTATGTAACCTGAATGCTTGGTTCCCAAATCAACGCTTATCTCGGTCGGAGTGATTGCTGCCACTACGCCCTTGACGGTATCTCCGTTATATATAGTTTTTATGGAATCCTCGAGCATTTCCGCAAAGCTCTTTTCAGCCTCCATACCTGTAGCTGCATTGTTGATTTCGTCGCACATCTTTTGTTTAACCTCCTTTATTATCCACGCGGGGACCGACGCCCCGGCGGTGATACCAATAGTATCATAAGCTACGAACACGCGGCTGTTGAGGTTATCTGCATTCTCGACGAAGCATACCTTGGCGCAGCGCTGTGAACAGAGTTCCGCCAGATGAGTGCTGTTGGCGCTGTGCTTACCTCCAACAACTACCATTGCGTCGCATTTTGAAGCCAAATCCAACGCCTCTGACTGTCTGGTTTGCGTAGCAAAGCATATTGTATCAAAAATTTCGCAATTTGTATATAACTTTTTGAGAATTTTTTTTGAATTTTCATAAGATTTTTTTGTCTGCGTGGTCTGAAAAACCGCTGTAGAGGCTTTTTCAGCCTCCTGCGGGCATTTTTTGGCATAGCTTTCCAGCTCTTCGCTGTCCCTGAACACCACAGAATCCGCGCACCAGCCGCGAATCCCCTGCACCTCGGGATGCTCGCGCGTTCCGATTATCAAAACGCGTCGGCCCTCGTCCGCGGCCTTTTTCACCAGCGCGTGAATGCGCGCCACCTTAGGACAGGTTGCGTCAAGTACTTCGGCGTTTTTAGCGCGCAGCTCACCGTATACCCGCTCGGCCACGCCGTGGGAACGGATTATCACCGCCGCGCCCTTTGGCAGTCCGGAGGGGCTGTCGGCCACCGTCATTCCCATAGCCTCTAATCGCGCGACCTCGTCCCTGTTGTGGATAAGCTCTCCCAAGCAGTATACTCTTTTGCCCTGGGCCAGAGCTTGCTCGGCCATTTCAACGGAGCGCGAAACGCCGAAGCAAAAGCCCGCGCTTTTCGCGCAAATTACCCGCTTCACAGCGAAAAACGCTCCCGTATAAGTTTTTTGAGCGCCTCAAAGCTCTCTTCAAAATCCATATCCGTGGTGTCGAGCGTCACGGCATCGTCCGCGGCGCGCAACGGGGCAGCGGCACGGCTGCTGTCCTGACGGTCGCGGTACTCAATGTCGCGCAGCACCTCCTCAAACGGGGTATCCATGCCCTTTTCGCGCAGCTCCTTGCAGCGCCGCTCCGCACGAGCCTGAGTACTTGCCGTCAGAAACACCTTAAGTCCCGCATCGGGCAATACTACGGTGCCTATGTCGCGCCCGTCCATGAGCACGTCGTAATTTTTCGCCGTCTCCCTCTGCATCTCCAGCAGATAAGCGCGCACCGCCGGCATCGCGGCAGCGTCCGAGGCGTATATAGAGCTTTTCGGCGTGCGAATCTCCTTTGACACATCGCGGCCGTTCAGAAGCATACGCTGCGTGCCGGTCCCGTCGTACTCAAAGCGTATATCCAGCCCCGGCAGCAACGCCTCCACTCCGGCAGCGTCCTTTGAGTCCAGCTCCGCGCACTGCGCGGCATAGCCTACTGTGCGGTAGATAGCGCCGGTGTCCACATAGATAAAGCCGAAATGCTTCGCCGCGCGCTTTGCCAGCGTGCTTTTTCCCGCGCCTGACGGCCCGTCAATCGCCACAGATATATGTTTTTCCATAAAGCCTCCTATTATTCAAAAGCGCCGCAGACTTCGCGTCGCGCACGCCTCTGATAAAATTCAACTGTTTTTCCGGCAACATGCGCGCCGGAAAACCTCTCTGCGCAAAGCGGAATGATTACCCTCAAATGAAAGACTTTCTGCGGAAGCATTTCACTTAATCACACGCTGTTGCCAGCCAAATATCCCGTTGACCACGCAATCTGCAAATTAAAACCGCCGGTATAGGCGTCCACGTCTATGACCTCGCCGGCAAAGTACAGCCCACTGACAAGCTTTGAGCCCATCGTGCGCGGGTCTATTTCCTTCACGTCCACGCCGCCGGAGGTCACTATTGCCTCGTCCACCGGCCGCGTTCCGTTTACTTCTATTGAAAAATGCTTGAAAAGCTCAAGCAGCGTGCGCCGCTGCTGCTTTGTTATTGAATTTACCTTTGTCTCCGGCGGTATTCCGGAGCGCTCAACGAGCACGGGTATCATGCTTTTTGCCGCCAAGTCGCCGAGCGCGTTGGCAAAATCGCGGTTATGGTATTTCTCAAAATCGCGCAACAGGCGCGCATCCAGCTTTTTCTCGTCCAGCGCGGGCTTGAGGTCAATTTCCAAACGATAGCTCCCGTGCTCAAAGCCGCGCATGTGCGCGCTGGCCGAGAGCACCAACGGCCCTGTAACGCCAAAGTGGGTAAACATCAGCTCCCCAAGCTCACGAAAGACCTCGCGTCCCGCCGCGTCGCACACCGCCAGCATCACGTTTTTCAGAGAAAAGCCCTGCATCAGCTCGCAGCAGGGGTCAGGCGAGAGCAGCGGAACGAGCGATGGCCGCGCCGGCATCACCATGTGTCCAAGCTCGCGGGCAAAGCGCCAGCCGTCCCCCGTCGAGCCGGTGAGCGGGTAGGACAGCCCGCCTGTACAGATAACGGCGGAGGTACACTCTATTTCCCCCGCGTCCGTCAAAACGGAGTGCACCGCGCCGCTTTCCGTGCGTATGCCGCGCGCGTGAGTGTGGATTATATCCACACCGGAGGTACGCGCGTATTTCTCCAGCGCGTTTACAATATCCTGCGCTCTGTCCGATACGGGGAAAACACGGTTTCCGCGCTCAACCTTCAGCGGCACGCCGAGAGACTCGAACAGCTCCATGGCCGCGCGCGGCGGGAAACGGTTTATTGCGCTGTACAGGAATTTGGCGTTCACCGGCACATTGCGCAGAAACTCGCGCTCGTCGCAGTCGTTGGTCACGTTGCAGCGGCCCTTGCCTGTTATTCGCAGCTTGCGTCCGCAGCTTTTCTGCCCCTCCAGCAGCGCCGCACGCAGCCCACGGCGCGCCGCCTGCGCCGCACACAGCATTCCGGCGGCTCCGCCTCCTATCACCACAGCGTCATAGTTCACCGGTTTCGTATACCTCATAGTCCTTCCAGATTGATTCAAGACGGCTGAACGTACTTTCAATATCCGTTTTCAGCTTCGCGCCAACGGAGACGACAAGAGCGTTTATAAGGCTCATTGGCGCCACGAGAGAGTCGAGGAAGGAGACCATGTTGCTTTTCGCATACAGCAGCGTGTCCGCCACGCCGACGAAGGGGGAACTGTCCGCGTCAGTTATACCTATCACCGACGCGCCGGTGGATTTGGCAAACTTCATCGCCCTCAGCGTCCGGCTGGAATAGCGAGGATAGCTTATGCCGATAAATACGTCGCCCTCCTTTATGCGCATCATCTGCTCATACACCTCGCTGACCGCGGTGTCATGGATGATGTACACGTTTTCCAGCAACAAGTTAAAGTAAAAGCCCAAAAAATTCGCTAAGCAGGTTGATGAGCGCATACCGACAATATAGACGTGCTTCGCGGAGATTATCGCGTCTACCGCCGCGTCAAATCTCTCCCTGTCGCACTCGCTGAGCGTCAGCTCAAGCGTCTCCACGTCCGCGTTTATTACTGAGCGTATCACATTGTCGGTGTTGAGCGTCTGGCGCGCTACCTCTATGCGCTGCACAGAGGTAAGGCGCGAGCGTATCATCTCCTGAAGCGCCTTTCTCATGCTGGGATATCCGTCATAGCCGAGTTCGGCGGCAAAGCGCACCACGGTGGACTCGCTCACTCCCACCGTGTCGCCTAAACGTCCCGCCGTCATAAAAGCGGCCTTGTCGTAGTTATCCACAATATATTGGGCTATGCGCCTCTGGCCCTTGGAAAAGCCTCCATTTTCATTCGCCAGAAGCGCAAGAATGTCTTTTTCCATCTCATTCCCTCAAAAAATATACTTTGCCCGCTCACAGGCAAAGTATATAATAGCGTCCATGCGCAAAAAATGCAAGAGAATTTATTATAAATACGCAAATAATTGCGTCATTTTAAGTGATTTTCTATAAAATACGGCCTAAATGATTTTTTTCAGCAATTCAATTTCATTTTCCGTAAGCATCCGCCACTGTCCTGGCGCGAGACAGCCAAGGCTCAGAGGTCCCTCGGACACTCTGCGCAGACGGTGGACCCGCAGACCGGCCGCGGCGCACATTTTTCTGACTTGGCGGTTCATGCCCTGGCTTATCGCAATGCGCAGCAGCTTCTGCTCCCCGAAGTCCCGGGCAAGCTCCAC
Organism: uncultured Eubacteriales bacterium; assembly: GCA_949744165.1. GTDB lineage: Bacteria > Bacillota > Clostridia > Oscillospirales > Oscillospiraceae > JAMPGF01. Next base: position 4,811 of record CATJWG010000271.1, read on the forward strand.
A
>CATJWG010000272.1 GCA_949744165.1 uncultured Eubacteriales bacterium
GGGCGCTGCGCGCTTTTGACGTACTGCGTGGGACGGAGTGCTGCACCGTCACGGGAAGCGAGGCGCTGACTGTGACCGGTGGGGCGATGTTCATGGAAAAGCGTGAGGCAATCGACTGCCTGCGCCAGGTGACGGAGGAGGCGAAAAAATGGCCCGCTGCGCCCGGCGTGAGGGTCTACTACGCCGGTAGCCCGCAGGAGACCACCGAGGTCTATGAACTGGCCGAGCAGGCCGGCTGCAACATAGTCGGAGAGGACCACGACATGGGCCGGCGCGTGTTTGACACGGACGTGGACGAGAGCCTTGAGAGCGTCAGCGCGTTGGCCGCGCGGCTGATAGGGCGTATGCCATGCAGCGAGAAGGGCAGCATACGCGAACGCGTGCGCGCTCTCGACAGGGAGCTTGACGAGACAAGGCCGGAGGCATTTGTAACATACATGAACAACAACGACGAGGCCTATGTCTGGGACTACCCGTCGGTAAAGTCCGAGCTGCTTGAAAAGCGCGGTATTCCCGACACCGTGGTGAAGAAGCAGAGCTGGCCGCTTATAGAGCCGGAGATGCTCAGGGCGCAGCTTGAGGCTTTGGCAGGGCAGGTAAGGGGGGCGAAGTGATGCCGGAGAATAAAAGCTATGAAACGCGTTCGGTAAAGCGCCTTGAGGCGACGAAAGCCGCCAGCGCGTATCAGAAGGAGTGGTTCAAGACCCTGCGCCCGCGCGTGGAGGCGGGCGAGCCCTTTGCGCTGGTGTGCGCGGACGCTCCCATGGAAATACTCAGGGCCATGGACATACCATTTGTGGTATACCAGTGGTGGACCGCCATATGCGCGGCTAAGCAGATGAATGGGAAAATGTACGGTTTCCTGCGCGAGGCGGGCTACCGCGACGATATCTGCTCCTACTGCTCCACGGCCTACGCCTGTGCGCTGGACCCCCACCCCGAGGAGGGCCCCTGGGGCGGCCTGCCGGAGCCGAGTATCATCATCACCCAGAGCGAGTGCTCGATAATGGGCAAGATAGAAAACCTGATGGCGGAGGCATACGAAAACGCTGAGCAGTACGTTATGCAGCGGTATTATGAGCCCGTGCTGACCGAGCGATGGTTTGACAAGGCCTTTGACGACTATAAGCTTTTGAGCAATGACCGGCGTCTGGACTTTTTTGAGCGCGAACTTCGGGACCTGATTGCGTTTTTGGAGCAAAAGACCGGCAGAATGTTTGATATGAACCGGCTTCGTCAGGTCATGGACTATGTAAATGAGCAGGACTATTGGTACCGCAAGACCCGCGACCTGATAGCGCGCACGCGCCCCGCGCCCGTCACGGTGACGGACACGGTCAACGCCGTTATGCAGGCCCAGTGGCAGCGCGGCACAAAGTGGGCCACCGAGCACGCGAAAAGCCTCTATGAGGAGGTCAAGTACCGCGTGGACAACAATATGCCCGCCGTGCCGAACGAGCGCATACGCCTTATGTGGATAGGGCGCGGGCTGTGGTTTAACTTGGCGTTTTACAACCACTTTGAGGAGAAGTACGGCGCAGCCTTTATCTGGACGATGTACCTGGGCCTGGCCGCGGACGCTTACGGCAGGCTGGGCTATGAGGACAACCCTCTGCGGGCGCTGGGCACCCGTTTCAGCATGATAACGGATTTCCTGCACATGCCGCCGTGGAACAGCGAGTGGTTCCTCAAGGAGGCGCGGCACAACCATATAGACGGAGTGGTCATCCTCACCAGTGAAAACTGCATGAACAACGGAGACTTTTACTACAATATCGTAAAAACGCTCGAGGACAATGGCTTTCCGGTCTGCCTGCTTCGCGCAGACCCCGCCGACGCGAAGAAATGGAATCAGGAGACAATGACGGCGGCGGTGGAGGAGCTTATTGAGCGGCGCATTGAGCCGGAGCTGAAAAAGAGAAAGGATGTGCGGCAATGAACGGCGTACCCAACGCTCTTGAGGGCGTGAGAGTGCTTGACCTGTCCCAGTTTATGGCGGGCCCCGTCTGCACTGTGAGCCTGGCGCAGATGGGCGCGGAGGTGATAAAGATTGAGCGCCCCGTGCTGGGCGAGCAGGGCCGTCCAAAGGGCGGCGGGCAGGACCTTGCGTGGGCGCTGGTCCATGCGAACAAGAAAAGCATTACCCTGAACCTGAAGGACGATGAGGGCAAAAAAATACTTGCCGGGCTCATAGCCGTCTCGGATGTTCTCATAGAAAATTACGCGCCCGGCACAATAGAGCGCCTTGGCTTTGACTTTGAGCGTATACACGCCATAAACCCCAGATGCATCTTCTGCCAGATAAAGGGCTACAGCCAGTACAGCCCCTACGGCAAATTTCCGGCGATGGACGGACCCGTTCAGTGCACCGGCACCATCGCCAGCCAGACGGGGCTGCTGAACTCGCCTCCGGTAATCTCCAACGTGGCGCTGGCCGACGACCCAACGGGGCGCTTTGCGCTCTCCGCGGTTCTGGCTGCGCTGTACCAGAGGGAAAAGACCGGCCGCGGACAGCACGTGAGGGTGAATATGCAGGAGGTCATGGTCTCAATGTCCCGCAGCGCCTTCAGCCTGCCCACGGAGAGCCGCAGGCGCGGGCACCCGATGGTGTTCGCGGGGAAAAAGGCCCCCCGGGACATGTTCCGCACAAGGCCCGAGAGGGAGGACGAAGAGAACAATTATATTTTCATAATGGTCAACGACACGCCGGGCCAGAAGGCGTGGAAAACCTTCTGCAACACAATCGGACGACCGGATTTGATAGACGACCCACGCTATACCGACGGGGAAAACCGCCTCAAAAATACAGGTACGCTCTATCCTGAGATAACGGCATGGACCATGCAGCGCACAAAGCACGAGGCAATGCGGATACTGTGCGAAAACGGCGTTATCGCCGGCGCGGTGCTTACGGTCAGGGACATTCTCAATTCCGAGGATATGTATCAGTCGGGACTCCTGCACAGGCTGCACCATCCGACTCTGGGAGACATTGTCGTTCAGGGTTCGCCGTACCACATGTCGGATACATACGTCGAGCCCGCCGCCGCGCCTGATTTGGGACAGCACAACGGGGAGATATACGGGGACCTGCTGAAGCTGGAGGAGAGCGAAATGCAGCGCCTGAAGGAAAAAGGCGTCATCTGACGCGGATATGGGGTGCGTAATTTTCAGGGCCCTCGTGGTAATTGACAGCGTGCGGAAATTAAAGTAAAATAATCAAAGGCCCTCAGGCTCAGCGGCGTGATGCCGGCCCGGGGCCTTTGAGCTATGATAAAATACAGACGAAAAGAGATGAGAGCTTTGCAAACCAAGCCTTATACCCCTGATTATCCGCGCCTGTGCGCGCCGCTGCGCGTGGGTCCCGTGACGCTGCGAAACCGCATGTGCTCCGCGCCGATGGGATTTCCGGACCTGACGGCGGACGGCTGCCTTACGGAAGGGGCCATAGCTTTCTACGAAAACCGGGCCCGCGGCGGCGCAGCCATCGTCACCATAAGCGAGGCGGTGGTCGATTATACCCACGGCAAAAGCCACGGACGGCTTATAAACCTGCAAAATCCCGATGTTCTTGCCTCCCTGACCAACGCCGCCCGCGCCATAAAGCGCCACGGCGCTCTGGCCTCAATAGAGCTCAACCACTCCGGTATGCTCTCTGAGTTCGACGTCATAGAGTCAGAACGAGCGGGAGATAAGCTCGAGCACTGGGGTCCCGTGGACACAACCCTGCCGAACGGCAGTTTTGTCAGGGGTATGACGCGCGAAATGATAGCCGAAACCTTGGCGCTGTTCGCCAAAGGTGCGGCAATGGTAAAGCGCGCCGGCTTCGACATGCTCATGCTCCACGCCGGACACGGCTGGCTTATCCACCAGTTCCTTTCCCCACTGACAAATACGCGCACCGACGAGTACGGGGGCAGCCTCGAAAACCGCTCGCGGCTTTGCTTGGAGATAATAGACGCCATACGCTCGGCCGTGGGCCGCGGCTTCCCTATAGAGCTGCGTTTTTCGGCCATGGAGAACGCCGCCGGCGGCGTGACGCTGGAGCAGGCGATAGAGTTTGCGAAGCTTGTACAGGATAAGGTTGACATTCTGCATGTCTCCGCCGGCGGCGAGCCGGATTTTGGAGTGACGCACCCGCCCATGTTCGCAGAGCCCGGCGTAAACGTGAAATACGCAGCGGAGATAAAAAAGCATGTGCATATCCCTGTGGCCACTGTGGGCGCACTCAATGAGCCGGAGCAGATGGAGGAGATAATCGCCTCGGGCAAGGCGGATATAGTGTGCATGGCCAGGGCACTGCTGGCCGACCCCGAGCTTCCGAAAAAGGTGGAGCAAAACCGCGCGGATGAGATACTCCGGTGTATCCGCTGCTTCGTCTGCCACGCCGAGCGTATGCTTACCCAAACGCGTGTGTGCGCCCTGAACCCCGAGATAGGCAGGGAGTACGAGGCAAAGTTTGCAAAACCGGCGACGGCGAGCAAAAGAGTGCTTGTGGCAGGCGGCGGCCCGGGCGGGGTGCAGTGCGCGCTCACGGCGGCGCAGCGGGGACATAAGGTGACGCTGTGCGAGAAAAGCGGGAGGCTCGGAGGCAATCTCAACTGCGAGACAAACGTGCCGTTCAAGTCTGCTTTCCCGAAGTACACTGCGACGATGAAGCGGCGTCTTGAGCTGGCGGGAGTGGAGATACGGCTAAACACGGAGGTAACGCCGGAGCTTGTGCGCTGGTTTGCTCCCGACGCGCTGATGGTGGCTCTGGGAGCGGAAGCGGCGGTGCCTCCTATACCAGGACTTGATGGAGACAACGTAGTGCTGGGCACGGAGCTGGACCTGAGCGAGGAGAAGGTCGGCCGCCGCGTAGTGGTACTCGGCGGCGGAATGGTAGGCTGCGAGAGCGGTCTGCATTTGGCGCTGAAGGGCCACAAGGTGACGATAGTGGAGATGCAGGACAAGCTCGCTCCCGATGCCAACCCGAGGCACCGGCCGATACTCATGAAGCTGCTGGACGAGCACACAACGGTGCGCACGGGCCTCACGGCAAAAAAGGTCACGCCCGAGGGCCTTTTGTGTACGGACAAAAGGGGAGAGGAAGTGCTTCTCCAGGCTGACACGGTGCTGTGCGCGGCAGGCTTAAAGCCGCTGAGGGACGGGGTTGACGCCCTGCGCGGCACGGCTCCGATTGTGGAGGTTATCGGCGACTGCGTCAAGCCTGACATCATCCGTGGCGCAACCTTCCGCGCCTACCATGCCGCACTGGACATATAGAAGTCAAGACAGCGGCCCCGTATGGGGCCGCTGTCATGGTGTCAAAAACGCCTCGCCAGAGTTTGTGGCGTGCACGCCGCGAATAAAATCAAATCGTTTTTGTCAGGACATGCGCCTGACAAAAAACACTCTGCGCGGAGCGCGCATCGGCTTGAATGGCCCTCCCTGCCATGCAGGGAGGGCCATTCAACAAAGGCGCGAAGCGCAACGAATTCCCTCGAAAAAGAGACGCGGTCTCTTTTTCGATTTTTACTGTATTTCCAGCTTGCGGGAGGCGGGCCTGGTCTCGATTATCTTCGGCAGGGTCAGGGTCAGCACGCCGTCGGTGAAGCTGGCGCTTATCGCGTCGGTGTCGATGCCCTGAGTGTCAAAGCTGCGGGAGAAGCTGCCGTAGGAGCGCTCGCATCGGACATAGTTTCCCTTTTTGTCCTTCTGCTCAAATTCGGAGTGGCGCTCGGCGCTGATGGTCAGACGGCCATCGGAGATATCGACGTTGATGTCGTCCTTCTTAAAGCCGGGAAGGTCGGCCTCAAGCACATATTCGTTACCGGTATCGCGGATATCGGTGCTGAACGAGCCGGTTTTGCGCTCACCGAAAAACTCGCGCTCCATGTCCTCAATGGCGCGGAAGGGGTCGTATACGCTTACTGAATTACGTCTGGAATAAGGTGTAAGGAACATAATGAAAACCTCCTGTGAAATGAAGTTATAAATGTTTGTTTTGCTGCTTGAGCAGCCGTTTCGGGGACTTCTGATGTCTCCCTCGGAACAATTATTATGATACCCCTTATTTGTGAACAAATATGCCGGAAAATGTTACGCGAAAATGAATTTTAGCACTCTGAGCGTGAGAGTGCTAAAAAGAGAAAAGCAAAAAAGCCTTGCAGATATTAGAATGTAAGCGGCAGAGCTGTTTGCTGCACGCACGCAGTTCTAAAAACTAAAATGCGGACCGCAATTTAAGATTCCTTCATCAAAAAGAGAGGCCGACAAAGTCGGCCTCTCTTTTTGACTTCAGTAAAATGTTGCCACATCATCCTCGGGTGGCAGCGCGGACTCAAGCTCCGTCACTCCCAGTACCGGACCAGGCCTGTCGTAGGCGGGGTGCTTTTTCACTGTGATTTTCGCTGTAAGCGTCACCCAGTCGCCGCTTTGAAGGTCTCCGCGCACGGAGCCGTCGGCCACCAGCCCAGCGAAGGTTATGTCGTTTGCGCAGCAGTTCATAAGCGGCCGGCCTATCACAAAGCAGGCGTCCGGCAGCTCGTCGCTTACAGACACACGGCCCTTGAAGCGCACGGTTTTGCCGTTATAATTCTTGAGATTTTCTCCCAAATCGCTGTACCATATCGCGTAGTCCCTGTCGTCAATCTCCACGACAGGGGCGTTCAGGTCAAAGGGCAGGGGGTCAACCGTCTCGTCATAGTCCACACTGCCGTCAGGGTGCTCAAAAGCGATGTCGCAGCGGCGGTTGACGGCGCGAATAATCTTGTGGAAGGGCTGCATGTCAACGCCTTTTTCCGCGCGGTTGAGCACTATGAGCTCGCAGCTTTTGAGCTTGTCGAACACAAGCTGGCGCATATTGGCGTTGTAGCTGACGAAGCTGCGGCTGTCGGCGAACATGAACTCCTGATAGACGGTCCAGTTCTCCGGCATGTTCTGGTACAGTGTGTCGAGCAGCCACATGCCGTTGTACTCGACCATTACCCGCTCAATGTACAGGTCCTGTGCAAAGCCGCGCAGGCGCTCGCTTGTAAGCTCATCCTCGCTCTCCACGCTTCGGACAAAGACATTTTTCTTTTTGAAGCGGCCGAGGTCGTACTCCTCCTCGCCCTCCTCGCACAGGAGAATCAGGGTACGCTCACCTCGGTTGAAGCGCTTGTCCTCAAGAGTCTGCTGAATAAACTTCGTCTTTCCGGCCTCTAAAAAGCCGGTGAACAGGTATACCGGAATCTCCGGAGCGGAGCTTATGAGATCTTCCTTCATTGCCCTTACCCCTGCACGCCGAACAGCTTTCCGAGCGCCGCGGTGTCAAGTTTGGAGCCTATGACGCAAAGCCTGCCGGTCACGCCCGCGCCGCCTCGGCGCACGTCCTCCTCGCCGGGGACGTAATCGAAATGTATCCAGTGCCCTTCGTCAGAGTCCACGATGCCCTTTGCGCGCAGTACAGCGCCGTATTTCGCCTCGTCGCCGAGCGCGGCCAGAGCGGCGTGAAGCTCGGACTCGGAGAATTTTTTCGGCGTTTCCACGCCCCAGCTTACAAACACCTCGTCTGCGTCGTGCTCGCCGTCGTGGTGATGGTGGTGTTCATGGCCGTGTTCGTGGTGGTGTTCATGCTCATGGTGGTGTATGTGATGCTCATGCCCGTCGTCATCGCCATGGTGGTGATGGCAGCCGCAGCCGCAGTCCGCGCCGTGCTCGTGGTGATGGTGGTGCTCTTGCTCAAGCTCGGCGAGCTCGTGCTCAAGCGTGTCGGTGCGCTCTATCGCGGCGAGTATGTCCGCGCCGTCAAGCTGATCCCAGGGCGTTGTGATGATGGCGGCTTCGGCGTTGTGCTGCCGCAGCAGGGACACGCACTCGTCGAGCTTCGGCGCGCTCATGCCGCCGGTGCGGCTGAGCACTATCGCGCCGGCGTGCTCAATCTGGTCGTTGTAGAACTCACCGAAGTTTTTCATGTACATTTTGCACTTGCCGGCGTCGGCCACAACGGCGGCGCTGTTGATTTCAATACCCTCCACGCCGGCCACAGCGTGTATGATGTCGGAGAGCTTGCCCACACCGGAGGGCTCTATCAGTATGCGGTCGGGCGCGAACTGCTCGAGCACCTTCATGAGCGCGTCGTGAAAGTCGCCCACCAGCGAGCAGCAGATGCAGCCGGAGTTCATTTCGTTTACTTCGATGCCCGCGTCCCGCATGAAGCCGCCGTCAATGCCTATCTCGCCGAACTCGTTTTCGATAAGCACGAGCTTTTCGCCCCTGTAGGACTCGGCAATAAGCTTTTTTATCAGCGTCGTCTTGCCAGCGCCCAGAAATCCGGAAAATATATCCGCCTTTGTCATATAAGTCACTTCCGTAAAAAAATTTTGCAGTCTGCAATACCTCAATGCTGCCAACTATGCACTATAGCACTTTTTTCAGGACAAATCAAGCGACTGTGAGTCAAAAAAGGGCATCTTGAAAACCATCGGAGTAGTGCAGCTTATAATCCTCCGTCACAAAAACCGCGTATACCCCGTCCAACGAGTCCACAAGCTCCAGTCCATCGTCAAGACCGAGCACGAAGCAGGCCGTGCTCAGCGCATCGCAGTCGGCCGAGCGCGGGCTGACCACGGACACGGCCAGCAGTCCGTTGCCGCAGGGCAGGCCGGTCCCAGGGTCGAGAATGTGGTGGTAGAACACCCCGTCCTGCTCAAAGCAGCGCTGATACACCCCCGAGGTGACGACGGACATATCGCTTACCCTTATGTCCGCAATAGTTTGGCTCATGTCCTTAAAGGGGTATTGCAGGCCCACGACGAAATTCTCCCCGTCCGGCCGCGAGCCTAAGCAAAGCACGTTTCCTCCGAGGTTTATTATCGCGCTGTCCACCCCGTTTTCAAGCAAAAGCTCGGCCACGCGGTCGGCAATCCAGCCCTTGGCTATCGCGCCGAGGTCCAGCACCGCGCCGGGGTCGGACAGCGTAACCACATTGCCGTCGATACGCACCTTCTCCCAGCCGACATGCTCCATGACCGCAGCCAGCTCACCGCCGGACGGCGCGCGAGGGCTGTCCGAGGAAAAGCCGTACAGCACGCTGACCCCCCCGAGCGTGAAGTCAAATGCCCCGCCCGAGAGCTCGGCGTAATCCCGCGAGAGCGTTATCAGCTCCAGAAGCTCATCGGACACGGCCATGCTGCCGGCGGCATTGAGCTCGTACAGCTCGCTGCGCTCGTCGGTGCGCGAGAAGATGAGTTCATACTGCCGGCACAGCTCAAAGCAGCGCTCAAGCAGCTGCTCGTCCCCGCATCCGTACAGCGTAACCGTCGCCGCGGTGTCGAGTACGAAGTCGGTTTTCGACAGCTTTTCCACTTCGCTTTTAGCTCCCAATAGGCCCGAAAATGAGCAGGCCGTTAAACATAAAATTAACATTGCGGAAAATGATAATTTTATGAGCTTTTTGTAAATATTCTTTGTAGCAGCAGGCATACTTTACTCCTTGCGCTCAGGCGCTTTTGTTGATATAATCTATAGTTGTATTTTATAGTCTCTGTCTTTTTTTGCAAGGTTTTTTTGCGGAGATGTCAAAAATATCTCCGCAGGGGGGTGAAATCTGCTCGGCGTCTGGCGTCTTTCAAAATGCCGAACAGGTTTACGAGAAAACCGTAACCATCAAGACAAAGAGAAATTGAGAAGGAGGAAGAAGAGTGTCAATCAAATTGCTGCACGGTGCTCATGTACCTCACAGAAAGAACACCGCGGATCTCGCTCCCAAGCGGATGCCGGCGCCTGCGGTTGTCACGGTTCCCATGTCCATGAACATCGGCGCACCGGCCAAGCCTGTTGTCAAGCCGGGCGACGAGGTCAAGGTGGGGCAGCTCATCGCCGAGGCCGGCGGGTTCGTCTCGTCGCCCGTGTACTCCGGCGTTTCCGGCAAGGTTAAGAAAATCGACGAAATTCTCCTGTTCCACGGCGGCACCTGTCAGGCGATAGTTATCGAAAGCGACGGGGAGCAGACTCCCTATGAGGGAATTGCCGCGCCAACGGTTACGGACCTGGACAGCTTTATCGAGGCGGTCAGAAACAGCGGCGTAGTCGGACTGGGCGGCGCGGGCTTTCCGACTGCGGTCAAGCTCAAGGTAGAGCCCGCGAAGGTGGACTATATCTGTGTCAACGGCGCGGAGTGCGAGCCGTATATAACCGCCGACACGCGCACCATGCTCGACGATTCTGAGCTGCTGGTTGACGGTATAAAGCTGCTGCAAAAATATCTCCAGCCCGGTAAGGTGTATATCGGTATTGAGGACAATAAGCCCAACTGTATTTCCAAGCTGCGCGATATGACGAAGGACCTCAAGGACGTTGAGGTTGCGGCTCTGCCCGCTTTGTACCCCCAGGGCGGCGAAAAAGTCATGATTCACAACACCACCGGCCGCATAGTGCCCGAGGGCGGACTGCCGATTGACGTCGGCTGCGTGGTTATAAACACCTCCACGCTCGTCACCATAGCCCGATATGTCAAAACCGGAATGCCTCTGGTGGAGAAATACGTCACCGTGGACGGCAGCGCAATAGCCAACCCACAGAATGTCATTGTGCCCATCGGCACCTCCGTCAAGGACGTCGTGGACTTCTGCGGCGGCTTCAGGAGCGAGCCGAAGAAGATAATTCTCGGCGGCCCGATGATGGGCGTTTCCGTGCCGAATACTGACGCTCCCGTGGTCAAGAACACCGGCGCGATACTTGCCCTTGACGCAAAGGACGCCGCTCCTCCGGTGACCACTGCGTGCATCAAGTGCGGCCGCTGCGTGTCCCATTGCCCGCTCAATCTCATGCCCGCTGCCATAGAAACGGCGTATCAGCTCAAGAAACCCGAGGTCCTCAAGGAGCTGAAGGTCAACCTGTGCATGGAGTGCGGCTGCTGCTCATTCGTATGTCCGGCAAAGCGCCCGTTGGTGCAGGTAAACAAGCTGGCCAAGGGAGAGCTGAACAAGTATAACGCCAAGCTCAAGGCCGAGGCTGAGAAAAAAGCCGCCAAGGAAGCGGCAAAGCAGGAAGCGGCAAAGCAGGAAGCGGCAAAGAAGGAGGCGACAGTATAAATGGATAACATGATAGTTTCCGTATCCCCGCACATCCGTTCCAATGATACCACCACTACCATAATGCGCGACGTGCTGCTGGCCCTGTGCCCCGCGCTTATCGCCTCTGTTGTCATATTTGGCGCGCGTGCCCTGCTTGTGGCCGTCGTGTGCGTGGCCGCGTGCGTGTTCTTCGAGTGGGGCTTTGAAAAGATGTGCAAGCGCCCGAACACCATAACCGACCTGTCCGCGGCCGTCACCGGGCTTATTCTGGCTCTGAACCTGCCTGTGGGTATTCCCATTTGGCAGGCCATCTTCGGCAGCCTGGTCGCCATCGTTGTCGTAAAGCAGCTTTTCGGCGGTATAGGACACAACTTCGCCAACCCCGCCATAACCGCGCGTATAGTCATGCTCATTGCATTTGCCGGACCCATGACCACCTGGGCGGCCCCGAACTTTGCCGACGCCGTTTCCGGAGCCACCCCCCTGGCCCAGCTCGGCGCGGGCGAGAGCGTGTCTCTTGCAAGCCTGTTCTTGGGAAATGTCGGCGGCAGCATGGGCGAGACCAGCGCGCTGGCTCTGCTCCTTGGCGGCATATACCTCATAGTCCGCAAGGTCATAAGCTGGCATACCCCCGTGGCCTTTATCGGCACGGTGTTCGTGCTCGCTCTCATAAAGGGCGGCTTGACCTTCGGCGTGGCTGAGATTTTCGCTGGCGGCCTGTTCCTCGGCGCGATATTCATGGCTACGGACTACAGCACCACCCCCTCCACCAAGTCCGGACAGCTCATCTTCGGCATCGGCTGCGGACTTATCACCTGCCTTATCCGCTTTTTCGGCAACTACCCCGAGGGCGTGTCCTTCTCAATACTGCTGATGAACATCCTCACCCCGTACATAAGCAAATGGACGGCGAGCAAACCGCTGGGAGGTGTTGACGCATGACTAAATCATCAAACGTAAAGACCGATTTTGTACAGCCTATCCTGATACTCACGGTAATCTGCATTGTTGCCAGCGCGCTGCTGGCGTGGATAAACGGCATAACAAAGCCGATAATCGACGAGACCGAGGCAAAAATCGCCGCTGAGGCGCGGCTTGAGGTTCTGCCCGAGGCTGACGACTTTACACAGGTTGAAGTGGCCCTGCCAGACGGCAGTTTTGTCACCGAAGTCTACAAAGCCAACAACGGCGCCGGATATGTGTTCATGATAACCTGTAACGGCTACGGCGGCAAGAACACCATGAACCTTATCTGCGGCATTGACGGGGACGGAAAGATAGTCGCCTCCAAGACCCTGTCCCACGCCGAGACCGCCGGCCTGGGCTCCAAGACCACCGAGCCCGACTTCAGAAACCAGTTCGTGGGCCAGGACGCCTCTCTCGCGGGAGTGGACACCATCTCCGGCGCGACCTTCTCATCCAACTACTACATCGAGGGCATCCAGTCTGCCTTCGAAGCGTTTGAAATTGTAAAGTAAGGAGGGGTAGAGATGAGCAATAAACTGAAAATACTAACTAACGGCATCATCAAGGAGAACCCTGTTCTCGTTCTCGTTCTCGGTACCTGCCCCACGCTGGCAACTACAACCCAGGCGTCCAACGCCTTCGGTATGGGCGCGGCAGCCACGGCCGTTCTGCTGGGGTCGAATATCTTCGTCTCCCTGCTGAGAAAGGCCATCTCCGACAAGGTGCGCATACCCTGCTACATAGTGCTTATCGCCAGCTTCGTCACGATAGTGCAGATGGTGCTGCACGCTTTTGCCTTTACCATCTATGAGGCGCTGGGCATCTTCCTGCCGCTTATCGTCGTCAACTGCATTATCCTCGGCCGCGCCGAGATGTTTGCCAACAAGAATAATCCGCTTGACTCCGCGCTCGACGCCATTGGAATGGGTATTGGCTTTACGCTGACCCTGTTCGTCATGGCCTCAATCCGCGAGATTTTCGGCAACGGCACCTGGTACGGCATGGCCATCCCCGTGCTGGCGGATAACCACATCTCCATCCTCACCATGGCGCCTGGCGGCTTTTGCATCTTCGGCTGCCTCATCGCTCTGGTAAACAAGTTCGGCAAGAGCAAGCCCAAGAAAACCGAGTTCGGCTGTGAGGGCTGTCCCTCTGCCGCGGCATGCGGCAAGCTTGTCTGCCCCGCGGCTCCCGCCGCTGAGAAGGAGGCTGAGGCCTAATGAAAACAATGCTTGTTATCATCCTCACCGCGGTGTTCGTAAATAACTATGTGCTTCAGCAGTTTTTGGGAATCTGTCCGTTCCTCGGCGTTTCCAAGAAGCTTGACCAGGCCACAGGCATGTCCATCGCCGTCATCTTCGTTATGCTGCTGGCCACCGCCGTGACTTATCCCATCCAGAACTTTATTCTGGACAAAAACGGCTTGGGCTACATGCAGACTATTGTGTTCATTCTGGTTATAGCCGCATTGGTCCAGCTCGTTGAAATTATCCTGAAAAAGTACATCCCC
>CATJWG010000273.1 GCA_949744165.1 uncultured Eubacteriales bacterium
TCGTGTTTTTCATCGAAAATCATAGCAATTCCTCCATATATTAGTTTTTATTTGTCAATCAATGTACTTGCCAAGCCCGCCCCAGTGCTCCTCAAAGATGCCGGGATCCATAAGCTTGAGGTCTTTGGATATTTCGGGACGGAAGTCCATGTTGGCCAGAATGTCTTTCTCCAGGTCTATACCGGGAGCAATTTCAATCAGAGTAACCTTTTTATCGATGAGCTGGAACACAGCACGTTCGGTTATGTAAAGGACAGTCTGATTCTCTCCGGCGTACTTACCGGAGAAGGTTATCTGCTTGACATGGTTGACGAACTTTCGGCGGTTGCCCTCTTTAAGTATCTCAAGCTTGCCGCCGCCGACCTGAAGTTCGGCCTTGTTCATAAAGGTACCGCAGAACACCACCTTGGGAGTTGCCTGCGTTATGTTGATAAAGCCGCCGGGACCCGTGACCATTTTGCCGAGATAACTGACGTTGTTGTTGCCGTCAGGGTCAACCTCACCGAGGCCGAGGCAGGTCATATCCAGACCGCCGCCGTCAATGAAGTCAAACATATACCCGTGTTCAACGGATGCCTCAGCGTTATAAGCGGCGCCGAAGTTGGGCAGGGCAGAGGACACGCCGCCGAAGTTGCCGACCTCTGTACTGGTGGACACACAGTCGAGATAGCCCTCCTCATTGAGTATCTTGGCCATATCAGCCGGAATACCCACTCCGAGATTTAGGACGTAACCGCGTTTAAGCTCCATGGCACAGCGGCGGCAGAGAACCTTTCGCTCGTCAAAGGGCATGTTGGGCAGAGAATCGAGAGGCTTTTTTATCTGACCAGAGAAAGCAGGCTCGAAATCCTCACCCTCTGTTTGCCAGTGGCTTCCAGAATTAGTACACTGAACGACATAGGCAACAAGTACACCGGGGATACGCACGTCCTTGGGATTAAGCGTGCCGGCCTTGGCAATGTTCTTGACTTGGGCAATAACTATACCGCCACAGTTTTTTGCGGCGCATGCAATATGGAACCCCTCGTTTATCAGGCTTTCGTCCTCCATGCTGATATTGCCGTTTTCATCCGCAGTGGTACCGCGAACAAGAGCTACATCAAGTTTGAAGGATTTGTAAAACAGATATTCTTCACCCTTGAAGTCAATAAGTTCAACCAGATCATCGGTGGCCGCCTCATTTATTTTGCCACCGCCATAGCGCGGGTCGACAAATGTGCCGAGACCAACCTTTGTTATAAGTCCCGGACGTCCAGCCGCTATCTCGCGCCAGAGGTTGACTATAACTCCTTGGGGAAGGCAGTGAAGCTGAAGCTTGTTTTCCAAAGCAAGGTCACGCAGAGCAAAAGCACTTCCTACGTGCGCTCCAGACCATCTGGTGACAAGTCCGGGGCCAGCTTCGCCGAGATGGGTTATGCCGCGCTTGCCCCAGTCACCCATAGCGCAGCCCTGCTTGACATTCAAATCACAGGGATGTCCGCTTTCGGCAAAGCTGTCGCGTATAGCCAGACCGAGCTCCTCAGGCCAGCCGGCAAGCCCCTGTCCGCCGACGCCGACAGTGGCATGGTCAGGAATCAGCTTGGCCGCTTCCTGAGCAGTGATGAATTTTGCCATTGACTATTCCTCCGTCTTAAAGAGTGTGTATGCCCGTACGGGCACGCTAAAAGACTGTAAACGCAGTATACGAACGTGTTCACTTTATTATATTAAGCCATTTATAAATCAAAGTCAATACAAATAATTTATATTATTATAAAAAAAACATTGTGCAGAAGCTCAGAGGCAATAAAAGAGCGGGGCATCGCAAATATGATGCCCCGCTCATGCAATAAAGCATGGCTAAATTGCATATTACAGCCAACGTCAACAGGTAAAATCACCAATTGCCGCAGTTGATGCGTGAATTTTTCTGAGACTATTCCCAGATGATTACAGGTCCCATTTCCACTCTGCGACCTCGGGCATGTCGAGTCCGTACGCACGGATATATTGCTCGTGCTCGACGAGCTTATCTTTCATATCCTGAATAATCCACGCGGCGCGGTTATGCAGGGAGGGAATGAGCTTGATAGCGTCGATTACGAGGTGGAAGCGGTCAATGTCATTCTGCACGCGCATGTCAAAGGGCGTTGTGATGGTACCCTCCTCCTTGTAGCCGCGCACATGAATATTTTTGTTTCTGCGTTTATAGGTCAGCTCATGAATGAGAGAGGGGTAACCGTGGTAAGCAAAAAGTATGGGCTTATCCTGGGTAAAGAGCATATCGTAATCCGACTGTGACATGCCGTGTGGGTGTTGGGTATCGTCCTGAAGGCGCATCAGGTCCACGACATTTATGACTCTGACCTTAATTTCAGGCAGCTTTTTGCGCAGAATGGATACTGCGGCCATAGTTTCAAGCGTAGGAGCATCTCCACAGCAGGCCATAACGATATCGGGCTCGCAGTCCTTATCATTGGACGCCCACTCCCAGATACCTATGCCCTGAGTGCAGTGCTTGACAGCCTGTTCCATAGTCAACCACTGGGGACGAGGATGCTTAGAGGTGACAAGAACGTTTATATAGTTGCGACTTCTCACGCAATGGTCAAAGCAGCTGAGCAGACAGTTGGTATCCGGCGGCAGATAAATGCGCACAACATCCGCCTTCTTGTTGGCCAGGTGGTCGATGAAGCCTGGGTCCTGATGGGTGTAGCCGTTGTGGTCCTGCTGCCAAACATTTGAAGAAAGAATATAGTTTAGTGAAGCAATCTTGGCCCTCCAGGGCAGCTCGCTTGTAACTTTAAGCCATTTTGCGTGCTGAGAGGCCATGGAGTCAACAATGCGTATAAACGCCTCATAACTGTTGAAGAATCCATGCCTTCCGGTCAACAGATAGCCCTCCAGCCAGCCCTCGCAGCAGTGCTCGGAGAGCATGGAGTCAACTATTCTGCCGTCGGCAGCGAGGAATTCATCCCCATCAATCATTGCGCAGTTCCAGTTGCGGTTGGTGACTTCAAAGGCCTTGCCCAGACGGTTGGAGAGAGTTTCGTCGGGACCAAAAACTCGGAAATTGTGCTCGTTGAGCTTTATAATGTCACGCACAAAGCCTCCGAGCTCAATCATATCCTGTGCATCTATGGCGCCGGGGCTGGGTACATCAATAGCGTAATCTCGGAAATCAGGCAACTTGAGGTTTCTCAAAAGCAGTCCTCCGTTGGCGTGGGGGTTGGCTGCCATACGCCTGTTACCGACGGGCGCCAGCTCCGCTATTTCGGGCACAAGAGTACCGCTGGGGGTGAACAGCTCCTCTGGCCTGTAGCTTCTCAGCCAAGCTTCGACAGCTGCCAGATGCTCCGGTTTGGACATGTCTACAGGGACTTGGTGCGCACGGAAAGTGCCCTCTATTATCTTGCCGTCTACCTCCTTAGGGCCGGTCCAGCCCTTGGGTGTACGGAGGATTATCATAGGCCAGACGTTCTTTTCCAAGGGACGTCCGCCTCTGGCAGAAACCTGAATATCCATAAGGTCCTTATATGCATGCTCAAGAGCTTCCGCCATCTTCTCGTGCATAGGCATGGGATCCGAGCCCTCGACAAAATACGGCTTCCATCCCATACCCTCGAAATATTTGGCAAGCTGCTCGTCGGGTGTTCGTGCCAGAACCGTAGGGTTGGAAATCTTATATCCGTTGAGGTGGAGGATGGGAAGTACTGCGCCGTCATGCACGGGGTTTATAAACTTGTTGCTCTGCCACGCGGTGGCCAGGGGGCCTGTTTCGGCCTCGCCGTCGCCGACTACGCAGGCTGCGATGAGATCAGGGTTGTCAAACACGGCACCGAAAGCATGGGCCAGGGAATAACCGAGCTCGCCTCCCTCGTGGATAGAACCGGGAGTTTCGGGAGCGACATGGCTGGAAATACCTCCGGGGAATGAGAAACGCTTAAACATCTTCCTCATTCCGTCCTTATCTTGGCCGATATTAGGGTATACCTCGCTGTAACTGCCGTCCATCCAGGACTGAGCAACCATAGCATTTCCCCCGTGACCGGGACCGGAAAGATATATCATATCCAGGTCATACTTGCGAATAATGCGGTTGAGATGGGTGTAGATAAAGTTCTGCCCGGGAACAGTTCCCCAGTGTCCCACAATCTTGTGCTTTATCTGCTCCCGTGAAAGGGGCTGCTCAAGCAAAGGATTGTCAAGCAGGTAGAGCTGGCAGGCGGAGAGGTAATTCGCCGCGCGCCACCATTTGTCAAGTAAAATGGCCTCCTGCTTATCAAGTACGTTTTCGGTCATAGTGTGTCCTCCTTACTATCATATATTTGAAAATTTCTCAGGTTATTTATGCGGCATTTCGGTTTAGCATATGCAAAATACAATGTTATCATTTCTGCCGCTGGAAACTTTTATTCATTATAATACATTCATTATCTGTTTTCAATAGGCATAGGCTGTACAAAAAAGACTTGTCTTTGGAGGGAGAAAATATGAATATCAAACGAAGCATCAAAAGACACAGGAAATTGGCTGGTGGAGTATCGCTTCTGCTGGGAATAGCGGCCATTTTCATGATAGTTTGCAGCCCACTGGCCGTGAGGGCCTCATCCACAACAAGAAAGCTGCCAGTCTACTGCGTGCAGCGTGACGACAAATGCGTCTCACTTACATTTGACGCAGCCTGGGGAAACGAAGACACGCAGGAGCTTATAGATATATTGGCTAAATATAATGTAAAGGCCACATTTTTTGTTGTCGGTGACTGGGTGGACAAATATCCCGAGTCTGTAAAGGCGCTGTCTGATGCCGGACACGAGGTTATGAGCCACTCAAACGACCACGCACATTTCTCAAAGCTGAGCAGCGAGGAGATTGTGAAAAACCTCAACGCCTGTAATGATAAAATAGAGGGCGTTACCGGAGTGAGGCCAACGTTATTCAGATGCCCATACGGAGAGTACGACGACCATGTAGTAAGTACAGTGACCGACATGGGTATGTACACCATGCAGTGGGACGTGGACAGTCTCGACTGGAAAGACCTGTCTGCATCGGATATCAATAAGCGTGTAACTGGAAATGTTCAGTCTGGCAGCATAGTTCTGTTCCATAATGCGGCTTTACATACGCCAGAGGCGCTGCCGGGAATAATTGAGTTTTTATTTGCAAACGGCTACACTATAGTGCCGGTGTCCGAGCTTCTGCTTACGGGAGATTTTGAAATGGATCACACAGGGAGAATGTGTAAGCCGGGTACGGCATGAAAAATTTTAACGCTTAAAGTTGCGGCGCGGAAAGCCTGATGCCTCCCGCGCCGGTCTTTTTTTAACTTTAGAAAATAAAAGTTGTTTTGTCAATAAAAAGTTATACCCTAAACACCATCAGTTTATTGTCAAACGCTTGACAAGCGGATGTATAATATATATAATTTGAAAAGAAAAATTTATGGCTTATGCCATATATGGCACTTAATAATAAATGAGAATGATGCCCATTTAA
>CATJWG010000274.1 GCA_949744165.1 uncultured Eubacteriales bacterium
AATCGAGGCGTCCACGTCCAGCAGGCGCGGGCAGTTTGTCAGCCGCGTGCAGCCTCCGGACAACAGGCTCGCCGCCATTATCGGCAGCACGGCGTTTTTTGAGCCCTGCACATTTATAGCGCCGTCCAGCTCATTTCCGCCGAGCACTGTCCATACCGACATAAAATCATCCTCCGCATAGCTTCATTTACGCCATACTATGCGGTTTAGCCGGTATTTGCGCACAAGGCAAAGCAAAATCGGGGCCGGCTGCTATTTTACATAGTCAAGTATCAGGCTTGCAATTTTCTCCGTGGCGCCGCTCTGCCCCGCGGCAAGCATCGCTTCGGACATTCTCGCAAGGCTCCCTGAGTCTCCCAAAAGGCGGCATATCTCATCGTAAAGGCTCTGCGCAGTAAATTCCCCCTCCAGCAGAACTTTCGCCGCGCCGCATCTTTCCAGCACGCGCGCGTTCTTCTCCTGGTGGTTGCCGGTGACGTTCGGCGATGGTATGAGTATCGCCGGCCGGCCCAGCGCGGTAAGCTCGCCGAGCGTGGAGGCCCCGCTGCGGCAGATTATCAGGTCTGACGCCGCCATAACGGCAGGCATATCGTAAATATACTCGCGCACATCCATGCTATGCTTTTCCCAGCCGGGGCACTCGGTGTCCAGACCAGCCTTCATGCTCTCGTAACCGTGCTTTCCGGCAGAGTGAATGAGCGCGAAATCCGCCCTTCCGGCGGCAATTTTTATAAGCTCCGCCATAGTCCGGTTCATGTGCTCCGCGCCTAAGCTGCCCCAGACGGACAGCAGCAGCGGTCTGTCAGGCGCCAGCCCAAGCCGGCGTTTTGCCTCAGCCTTATCCATGCGGCCAAATTGCGTGCGCACCGGTGTTCCGGTGAAAATAACCTTGGTACCACGCTTATAGTTTTCCCACGCACCGTCAAATCCAACCATAACGCAGTCAACTACTCCCGCGAGCATCCTTGTTGTCAGTCCCGGCACGGCGTTTGACTCATGCACCATCGTAGGCACTCCCATGGAATGCGCGGCGCGCAGCACCGGATAGCAGACATAGCCGCCCGTGCCTACGGCCACATCGGGCCGGAAGCGTTCTATTACCTTTTTTGCCTGAGAGGTAGCGGCAAAGACATTCTTCACGGTTTTTATGTTATGTATTATTCCCCTTGGACTCAGGCTGCGCCGGAGATTGGTTATGGTCACAGTCTCAATGTCGTAGCCCTCGCGCGGGACCAGCTCGGTTTCCATCATGCCGCGGGCTCCGACAAAGAGTATGCCGCATTCCGGCATAAGCTCGCGCAGGCGTCCGGCCACGCCAAGTGCGGGATTTATGTGTCCCGCAGTACCACCGCAGGTAAACAGAAGATTCATCTGCTCCACCTCCCGTCAATTATTCGGCCGTACTCGGCCGCGGCGGAACAACACGCTTCTCGCGTATTATCTTCTTTTCCGGTATATCACGCGATATTGAAAGTATTATGCCCATCTCGGAAAGCTGCAAAAGCAGCGCGGTGCCGCCGTAACTGAAGAATGGCAGCGATATGCCCGTACATGGCACCAAATTCGTCACAACCGCTACATTGAGTATCACCTGTATGGCAAGCAGGCTCGTTACGCCGACGCACACCAGAAAGCTGTAGCGGTCCCTGCAGTGCAGGGCCAGCCAGTATCCGCGTATCACCAGCAGCGCGAACAGCAGCAGGATAAGAGTGGCTCCGATAAAGCCCAGCTCCTCACACACTATTGAAAAAATAAAGTCGTTGTGCTCCTCCGGCAGATACAGGTACTTTTGCCTGCTCTGGCCAAGGCCGAGTCCGCTCAACCCGCCGGAGCCTATTGAGTAGAGGGACTGCACTATCTGAAAGCCGGTATCGGACATGTCGGCAAATGGGTCGAGCCAGGCGGAAATGCGGTCGGAGGAATAGGCGAGCACCTTCACCGCAACGAAACCCGCCGCCGCAACGATTCCACCGCCCAATGCGAACCAGATAAGCCGCGTGCCGCCTACGAACATCATCACCGCCGTTATCCCTATGATAATAACCGAAGCCGACAGGTGCGGCTCAAGCACCAGCAGTCCCACCACGGCCACAATCACAATCGCGAAGGGCAACACTCCGTAGCGGAAGGTTTTCATGCGGTTTTTAAATCGGCAGATAAGCTGTGCCTCAAATAGTATCACACCTATTTTGGCTATCTCTGAGGGCTGGAAGGTTATCGTACCTATCTTAAACCAGCGCCGCGCGCCGTTGGCGGCCTCTCCGCCCACAAGCACAAGCAGCAGAAGTGCCAGCGAGGCGAGCAGTATCACCGTGGCAAAGTGCCTGTAAAAGCCAATGGGAAACCGCGATGCGATATACATAGCCGCCACGCCTACAAGCGCAAAGGTGAGCTGGCGTGTAAAATAATAAGTCGCGCCCTCGTTGGCATAGTAGGCTCTGGCAAAGCTGGCCGAGAGCACCATAATAACGCCTATGGTCAGCAGCAGAAGCGTTATAAGCAGGAACGGAATGTCCAAGCTCCCGCGTCCTATGCTCAGGTCTCCGCTGTAGTCGTCAAGCTTTTTGCTCTCATAGTCCAACAAACCGCCCCCTTTCAGAATTTTTCAGTCAAGAGGCCCCGCCCCTTTATTAATATCTAAAATAAATTCCAATAAACGAGATGACCGCAAATGCCGCGCTCACGCCGGTGAACAGGACGAACAGCTCGCGTTCCTTCCACTTTTTGCCCGTCCATCCGCCCATCTCAAGGTGGTGATGAAATGGCGCCATCTTGAATATACGCTTGCCGTGGCTGAGCTTGAAGTAGGTTACCTGAATTATATCCGAAAGTGTTTCAATGATGTAAACTATACCGAGCGTGATGAGTATCAGCGGCATGTCGTAGGCAAAAGCCGAAGCCACCACCGCTCCGCCTAAAAACAGGCTGCCGGTATCTCCCATGAACACCTTAGCTGGGTTGAAGTTGTACACTAAAAAGCCCATCAGTCCTCCGGTCAGCGCCGCGGAGAGTATGCCCAGTCCGAGGAAGCGCTCTCCCCAGAAAAAGCACAGCACAGTGTAAAAAATGAACACCGGCAGCGAGGTGCCGCTGGCAAGGCCGTCCACCCCGTCGGTTATGTTCACGGCGTTTACTGTGCCGACTATCACGAAGGCCGCGAAAACGACGTAAGCCGCCTCATGCAGCGGAAAGGAGACATTGGCAAAGGGCACATAGACGTCAATGCAGTTGGGCTTTTCCGACGACACGCCAAGCAGCCCGAACCGGCGCAGCAGAAAAATAAAGGCTATGGCTACAACAAGCTGCAAGAGGAACTTCTGCTTGGCCGTCAATCCCAGGTTCTGCTTCTTTTTCAGCTTCTCATAATCGTCCAAAAAGCCTATCGCGCCATAGATAAACGCAAAAATAAGCACGAATATGTGGCTGTAGTCCCCGTTGAGCATCGGCCGGAAGCCTACCGTCAGGCAAACAACCACGGCCGCGGCGATAAACATCAGCCCGCCCATGG
This sequence comes from uncultured Eubacteriales bacterium, assembly GCA_949744165.1. GTDB lineage: Bacteria > Bacillota > Clostridia > Oscillospirales > Oscillospiraceae > JAMPGF01. The sequence goes on from CATJWG010000274.1 coordinate 3,509, forward strand.
TGGGCGTGCCGGATTTGCTGTTGTGCCAGGTCGGGCCGTCCTGCCTTATCATCTGTCCCGCCTTTATCCGCCTCAGATACGGCACGAGCCAGGCCCCCACCGCCGTGGAGACAAGGAAGCCGAGGACCAGCGCCGTAATAAGCCTGATTGTCATTTGTTTTTCCTTCTTTCCATAATCTGTGCAACTATCTCGCGTTCATCCATGTGGTGCTTGACGTGGTTTATCTCCTGATACGTCTCGTGGCCCTTGCCGGCAAGAACTATCACGTCGCCGCTCTTGTGCTTCTCAATAGCCCATTCTATGGCCTTCACCCTGTCGGAAATTACTTTATAACGGTTTTTTTTCTCAAGAATCCCCCCAACGATGTCCGCGATTATCGCATCGGGGTCCTCTGTTCTCGGGTTGTCGGAGGTTATTATCGCAAAATCGGACTCTCTCGTGCCTATCTCACCCATAATTGGGCGCTTTTTGCGGTCCCTGTCCCCGCCGCAGCCGAATACGGCCACCACCCTGCCGTTTGAGGTCTCGCGCACCGCGCGCAGGACGTTCTCCAACGCATCGGGCGTGTGGGCGTAGTCTATTAGCACTGTGTAGTCCCCGTCCGTAGGCACGCTCTCCACGCGCCCCTTAACTCCCTTTGCCGATGAAAGCGCCGCGGCGCAATCGCTCAGCGAAATTCCCAGCGTCATGCATCCGGCGATTACGTCAAGCGCGTTGTAAACCGAAAAACGGCCCGGAATGCCGAGGTCCACGCGGGCAATATCGCCGAGCGTCACGGCGCAGAATTTCACGCGGTCCGGTAGCAGCTTTATGTCCTTGGCAATCATGTCAGCGTCGTTACTGTTCGCGGAGTAGGTCATCAGCGGGCACTCCGCTGCCTTCTTCATAAGGTCAAAATACCCGTCGTCCAAGTTGAGTACAGCGTGGCGCGACTGACGGAAAAGCTGCGCTTTTGCCTCGGCGTACTGCTCCATTCCGCCGTGGAAGTCGAGATGGTCCTGCGTAAGATTGGTGAAAATACCTGTCTCGTACTCTATGCCCGCGACGCGGCTGAGGGCCAGCGCGTGGGATGAGACCTCCATCACGACGTACTCACAGCCTGCGTCGGCCATCTCACGCAGGAGCTTTTGCAGTTCAAAGCTCTCCGGCGTCGTACGTTCTGAGGGCAGCTCCAGCTCGCCTATCATGTTGCCCGTTGTACCTATCAGCCCCACCTTTGCACTGAGACAATGC
>CATJWG010000275.1 GCA_949744165.1 uncultured Eubacteriales bacterium
CATTTATCACAGCGATGCTTTTCTCTTGTAAAAGGTTCAGGCCGTCGCACAAATATAGTCTGGGACGGTCTTGTAACCTTCAAGACCGCGGCTGCACAGACACTGCACGTCTGCTTGCTCTCTTGGTTTATAGGTCCACATGCCAAGAGCTTTTTTCAGACCATAAGCAATACGCCGCGTAACTTCTTCATTATCAACAAAACCTATGTACTCCCTCAACTCATGCTGGTTGATCGTTTGAAGCTGTTCGAGCATAACCAGAGATGGTTTCTTAAGACCAAAGGTTTTTCCCAGAATGACACGTGAAGGCAGATACTGTTTTTTTATTGCCGTTGTAATCGCCGCTATCACGGTTATTGTGCTTACTTTGTTATCATCGTCACATTGAACAATGAGTACTGGACGTATTCCGCTCTGAATTGAGCCCTCATGCCTTCCGAAATCATAATAGTAGATTTCTTCCTTCATAACATTACCCGTATTTCTTTTCATCGCTTTCACCTTTCAAAAACTCATTCTAAAGGTACTCATGCCCATAATAGGATCCGCTTTCTTCACTTGTTTGGAAACATAAAAGAGAAATGTACACCATTCACACCGTATTTTTCCGTAATTTCTTAATGGCCGTCTCTACAGTTCTATGTACTATGCTTACATATACGCCCTACTCTGTTGCAATTCTGCGATAACTTTTACCATTGAAATAGTAGTCGAGAAGCCTCCTTTGCTGTATAGGCGTCAATTCCCTTATTGCAGCCTTTAATTCACACAGCTCCTCACTTCTTATTACCTGTTCTGCGCAATCATGCACGGCGCAATCGCTGTGATGTTCAGCAAACCCATCGTCTACACCATATTGGTGATCGATTTGAAGTCTATTCTCAAACTTCCAGTTATTCCGCTCAAAGTCAGCTCTGACATCTCCAAGCGCGGAATTAAGTACAATGTAAGGTGCGCAGCTGTCAAGCTGTTCCCCGTACTTAAGCTGAATTTCCTTTTCTAAAAGATGAGTAATTAAGCCATATCGTTCTGTGCCGGTGTATCCGTTATACTCATATTTCAGGTCTATAATTTTGCAATCTGCAAAAAACTGAGCCTCTAATTCTGTATGGGCTTTCATCGACGCCACCGCCTACCTCCCCACGCACAAAATGAACGCCCACGATTTCTCCATGCTGCTTATACGGCAGGTCCTGAAGAAAACGCGCATAACCGCCAAGGCGGGAATAGGTACGAACATGTACTTGGCCAAGATCGTTATGGACATCATGGCAAAGCGCAGCCCTGCAGATAATGACGGGGTGCGCATAGCTCAGCTCGATGAGAGGAGCTACCGTGAGCAGCTATGGACGCACTGGCCGCTGCTCTGCGGGGATGCCCAGCGATTACAGCGAGGACCTGCTGTACAGGCTATTCTGCGTGAACGCCGAGCTGCTCATCGACCACGTCTTGGGCTGGGAGAACGCCAAGATTGCCGACTGCAAGGCGTACAAGCCGGAGTCAAAAAGCCTGAGCTCGGGACAGGTGCTCTCCCGCCCCTGCAGCTTCAACGAGGGCAGAATCGTCATTCTCGAGATGGCGGACAGCCTCTCCCTTGAGATGGTGCGCTCTGGGCTCTGCACCGACCAGGTGGTGCTTTATGTGGACTACGACATCGAAAACCTCACCGACCAGAAGCGTGCGGCAAGATACAGGGGGCCTGTCACCACGGACCACTACTGGAGGCAGGTACCCAAGTCCGCGCACGGCTCGCGCAATTTGGGGCTGCAAACCTCCTCGACGGCTAAAATAATGGAGGCCGTGGCGGCCTTGTATGACAACATCGCGGGCAAAAACCTGCTGATACAGCGATTTAACCTCGAGGTGACGCGCCTGATCAACGAGAGTGAGGCCGCGCCTTATGCGCCGTAGGCGGAGCAGCTCGACATGTTCACGGACTATGAGGCCCTTGAGCGTGAGCGCGAGGCCGAGCGCGGAACTTGGGCGGGAGAAGCGGAAGCAGAAGGCCCTTATAGGCATAAAGGATAAGTACGGCAAGAACGCAATCGTCAAGGGGCTGAACATGCAGGAGGGCGCCACCGGCATGGAGCGCAGCCGGCAGATCGGCAGGCATAAGGCGTTAGGTAATTTGAATGGGAAATGCAAGGGAAATCTACGGTAATATAATCGACCTTCCACACCACGTCTCGGAGACGCGGCCATGGATGTCGCGGGCCAATCGCGCGGCGCAGTTTTCGCCCTTCGCGGCGCTCATGGGCTACGACGGCCTTGTCTCGAAGTCCGCAAGGGAGAGGGAAGCGATGCAGGAACTGACGGAGGATGAGAAAACGGAGCTTGATATAAAGCTCCGTTGTTTGCAAAGCCACACTGAGGGGAGGACTTCGTAAGGAAGTCCTCCCCTTTGCATGTCGAAAAAGTAGCGAAGCCACTTTTTCGACATGCTCTGCAATAGAGTGAAGCCGTTGTTATTTCAGGTATTTATCAAAAAAAGAGCCTGCGGTGCCGCACAGGTCACTGGGGATGCCGTCTTTACCGTTGAACATGATATCCTCTTGGGTATGACTCTCGTACAGGACGAGCTCAGATCGGCCCTCACCGCAGATATTTTCAATCTTTTCGTGCAGGGAAAGGGACTGCTGATAGGGAAAGATTGCGTCTGCCATTCCGTGCAGAAACAGAACAGGCGGGATGCTCCCTGAGACGTAATAAACTGGACTCGTTACCCTGTGCAGATACCGATTGCTGCCGAATACGTCTGAGTGCAAATCAACAGAGGGAACGCCGAAAACTCTCTTGGTGATACCGGACTCCGCAAATGACTTGTCCATTTCCTCCGTATCGACCAGAGTGACTCCAAAGGTGCTCACGATGGCCTGAACGCAGTCGGAGACATTCTCATCTCCGAATTCGACGAATTCCGGGTGATTTGCGGTGAATGATGTTATGTGGGGCAGATGGCCGCCGGCGGAATCGCCGAGCATGCCGAAGCAATCCGGATCGAGACCGTACTCCTCGG
>CATJWG010000276.1 GCA_949744165.1 uncultured Eubacteriales bacterium
AGATCTGGAACAAGGTGATAGGTATTCCCACCGAGCGCATATTCAAGTTTGGCAAGGAGGACAATTTCTGGGAGCACGGCTCCGGCCCCTGCGGCCCCTGCTCGGAAATTTACTACGACCGCGGTGAAAAGTGGGGCTGCGGTAAGCCGGACTGTACCGTCGGCTGCGACTGCGACCGTTATATTGAGGTTTGGAACGTGGTGTTCTCCCAGTTCGACAACGACGGTGAGAACCACTACACCGAGCTGAAACAGAAAAACATCGACACCGGTATGGGCCTGGAGCGGCTGGCATGTGTCTGCCAGGGCGTGGCCTCCCTCTTCGACGTAGACACCGTCATGAACATCACCAACAAGGTCAGCGAGATAACCCGCGCCCACTACGGCGAGAGCCACGAAAAGGACGTATCCCTGCGGGTTATCACCGACCATATACGCTCGTCCACCTTCATGATATGCGATGGAGTGTTGCCATCCAACGAGGGCCGCGGTTACGTCCTGCGCCGACTGCTGCGCCGCGCCGCACGCCACGGTAAGCTGCTGGGAGTCAACGAGCCGTTTCTGTACACCGTGTGCGACACTGTTATTCACGAGAACGAGGGACACTACCCTGAGCTGCGCGAGCGCCAGGACTATATCACCAAGGTCATTCGTGTGGAGGAGGAAAACTTTGCCAAGACCATTGACGGCGGCCTGAGGATATTCAGCGACATGCTCGCCGAACACAAGGACAGGGGCGAAAAAACCTTTTCCGGAGCCGACGCCTTTAAACTGTATGACACCTATGGCTTCCCCATCGACCTGACGCTGGAAATGGCGGAGGAGCAGGGAATGATACTCAACGAGGAGGAGTTCCGCCAGCTCATGGAGGAGCAGCGCCAACGCGCCCGCAAGGCCCGTGAGGCCCTGGGTGACCTGGGCTGGGCCGGCGTGGAGTTTGGCAAGGAGGTGCTGGCCACCGAGTTTGCAGGCTATGACCGCGACGCCATTGATGACGCGAAGGTGGTTGCCATTGTGGCCGAGGGCGAGCAGGTGGACGAGATTGTCTCTGGAGTGGAGGCCATCGTTGTGCTGGACAGAACCCCGTTTTATGCCGAAATGGGCGGACAGGTTGCCGACCACGGCACGATTTCGTGCGCCGGTGGACGGGGAACTGTGTTTGCTGTCACCGACGTGCAGAAAAATAAGGGCGGAAAGTATATGCACTACGGCAAGCTGACGGAGGGCTCCCTCAAGATTGGAGACACCGTCACCGCCGCTATTGACACGGAACGCCGTATGGCAATAAAGCGTGCGCACTCAGCCACGCATCTTATGCAGCGGGCGCTTCAGGATGTGCTGGGCGAACACGTCCACCAGGCGGGCTCTCTTGTTGAGCCTGACCACCTGAGATTTGACTTCACCCACTTCTCCGCTCTGACCGCGGACGAGATAATGCGCATAAACCGCGAGGTCGGCAGTATGATTCTTGACGGTATGGACGTTAAGATTGAGGAGATGCCCATTGACGAGGCAAAGCGCCGCGGCGCGATGGCGCTGTTCGGCGAGAAATACGGAGATGTGGTGCGCGTGGTGTCCATGGGCGGCAAATCCGTGGAGCTGTGCGGCGGTACACATGTCGGAAACACCGCGATGGTTGGTCCTTTTCACATTGTCAGCGAAGGTTCTGTGGCCTCCGGTGTAAGAAGAATTGAGGCCGTTACCGGAAAAGAACTCATGCGCCGCATGGACAGCATGGAGAATAAGCTTTTTAAGGCTGCTGAGCTGCTCAAGACCACTCCGGCGGAGATTGTCGGACGTATGGAGGGCTTCATGGGTGAGGTGCGCCACATGCGTCAGGACATGGAAAAGCTCAAGGACCGTCTGCTTGCCGGTGACGTTGAGCGTTTCCTGTTCTCGGCAAAGATCATAGGCAAGTATCACGTGATAACCGCTACGCGCTCCGACCTTGACGCGAACAGCCTGCGCCGTATGGGTGACTTCCTGCGCGACAGAGACCCGAATGTCGTGGCCGTGCTTGCGACCGTTAACGGCGACAAGAGCACGTTCCTGGCTGTGTGCGGCAAGAACGCTGTGGCCAGCGGAATAAAGGCGGGCGAAATAATCCGTTCTGTTACCGCCGTGGCCGGCGGAAAGGGCGGCGGCAAGCCCGACAGCGCCATGGGCGGCGGCAACGATGTCCTCAAAACCGACGACGCTCTGGCCATAGTGGACGACTTTGTGGCATCTAAAATACAGTGACAAGGAGCGAGTGAAAATGAAAACCTTCCACACCGAACCTGACTGCCTGTTTTGCAAAATAGCTGCGGGCGAAATACCCTCCACGAAGGTGTACGAGGACGAGAGCGTCTACGCATTCCGCGACATAAACCCGCAGGCGCCGACGCATATTCTTGTGATACCGCGAGAGCATATAGTATCGGCCGGAGCGCTGAATGCGGGCAACAGCGTTTATGCGGCCAAGTGCCTTGAGGCTGTGGCAAAGATAGCGGAGCGTGAGGGACTGTCGAACGGTTTCCGACTTATCAGCAACTGCGGCCCCGAAGCGGGCCAGACCGTCCCGCACCTGCATTTTCATATCCTTGCGGGCAGGGAGTTAGGTGAAAAAATGGTGTAACAAAAGGCAAATAAATTAAAAATTCCGCTGCCTCATTGAGGCGGCGGAATTTTTCTGTCCCCAAAAGGAGCAGCAGGAAATCAATATTCAAACATGTAGCTTTCATAGGCGTTTATCACTTTTGTGGAGCCGTATTCATCCAAACGCGGGTGCTTGCGGCCGTAGCTTATGTGAACGTGGCCGTGGACGAAATAGCGGGGGGTGTATCTGTCAATCAGGCGGTTGAAGCACTCAAAGCCGGTGTGGGCAAGGTCACTGCCGTCATTGACGCCGAGGGCGGGGGCGTGGGTGAGCAATATGTCAAAGCCGCCGTGCCGGTAAAGTGCCAGCCACAGCCGGCGCACACGACGGTCCATCTCCCGCGCGGTGTACTGATGCTGCCCGCTTGGCTTATAGCGCATACAGCCGCCGAGACCGAGCACACGCACGCCGTTATGGACATGGATTTTGCCGTCCACACACACGCAACAGCCGGGCTCGCGTTGAGCATAGCGGCCGTCATGGTTGCCATGGACATACAGCAAAGGCGCGCTGGTGAAGGTTGCCAGGAATGACAGGTAGTCAGGGTCAAGGTCCCCGCATGAGAGTATCATTTCCACACCGTCAAGCTTGCGCCGGTCGAAATGGTCCCAAAGAGACCTGGACTCCACATCGGATAAGGCCAAAATCTTCATGTACCACGCCTCTATTCCGCGTCGCTGCGACGCAGCATTGCCCCAGCGGCGCCGGCAACGCTGCGCACAGGGGAGGAGAGCCATTGCAGCAATTTTTTTGCCGCGTCCTCCCAGTTGGACTGGGCGGTGAACATCTCACGCAACTGGGCAAAGTGTGCGCGGAGCTGTGTTGGCGTGCAGTTTTTTACCTCGTCATAGTCGAAAAACTCAAGGAAAAGCAACAGCGCATCGCCTGTGGTGATATAGCCGTCAAGCTCGCGCTCACTTTTGAGCTTGTAGACGGAGGAAAAGTTGAGATAGAAGTAGTAAAAGTCCTTGCGGTCCTGAACGCAACAAACCTCAGGGATTTTGTCTGTTCCCCTTTCTTTCTTGGATTTTAGAAAATTATAATACC
>CATJWG010000277.1 GCA_949744165.1 uncultured Eubacteriales bacterium
CCGCGAAAGCGGCAGGGCTTATCTACCGCTTTCCGCGCAGCGTTCACGGCTGTAGTCGGCAAAGACAGACCACAGGCGGGCGGCTCTTGGAGAGAGCTGTGTACCCCTGGCCTTGACAAGATAGATGTTCCACGCCATTTCGGGGTCTTCGAAGGGGATTATGCGAATATGCTCCCTTCCCATGCGCTTTGCCAGATCGTATGACGCAATACTCGCTGCGTGACCTATGCTCGGCAGGTAGAACAGCAGCAGCACGTCGTCGGTGTAGGTGGAAATAACGGGTTCAAAGCCGGCGGCGCGGCAGCAGGCCCTGAAGTTGGCGGAGGAGCGGGTCGTCTCGCGCTGTATAACCATCGGGACATCCCGCAGCTCCTTTACGGAGATGGAACTGCGGTTCGCCAGCGGGTGGCTTTCATGAACCAAAAGGGCGTTGAACGAGGAATAAATAAGCGTGGTGTCCATGCGTCGGCTGCTCAGCGGCCCCACGGTAAGCGCAAACTCCACGTCGCCGTTTTCCACCGCCGCGTCACATTCAATGTCCGAGCTTTCTCTTATGCTGATTTTAAGGTCAGGATGTTCCTTGCGGAAGCGGGACAGCGGAAGTCCGGCGAATTCCTCGAGCGTGCCTATGGAAAAGGCGACGGGTATGCCCTCCGACTGAGTGCGAACGGCGGCAAAATGCGCTTCACACTCGTCTATCATGGACGTTATCTGTTCGGCGTATGGCAGCAGAAATTTCCCGTGCTTGTTCAGGCTCAGTCCCGAGTCGGTCCTCTTAAACAGCTTGCAGCCGAGCTCATCCTCCAGTCTTGTCAGAGACAGGCGTATTCCGGGCGTAGTTATATAGCAGGCCGCGGCAGCTTTCGACAGGCTGCCGCTTTTGTATACTTCAATGAAATATTTTAATTGGCGAATATCCACGCGGCTGCGCCCCCAATCTGATTGCTTTGCCTGCCGGCATTATTGCACCTTTAGTATAGTACATGTTTTGGTATAAGCGCAACAAAAAATAAGAGAGGCAGAGTAACTTTTTGTATATGACAACGTCAATTATTGTTAATCGACAAAGAAGCGCGCTTTGGTTATACTTATGCTATGAAAAAAATTAAGGAAAGAGGTTGAAAAACATGAGCTGTAACTGCTCCGTGCTTACAAGCGAGGAAAACATAGCAAAGAACAAAGACGTTTACGAAAACGCTTTCAGGGTGGACGCCCATCCGCTGGCCATCGAACCCTTTGACAAGGAATGGGGCGTCGCCATTTCCGGCAACACGCCCGAACCGTCTCCCTTCCCGCGCATAAACCGCATTTTGAGTGTGACGAAGAAAACGACCAACGGCTTTGTCGCTCCCGACCGCGCAGAGCTCGTCACGCGCGCGTATCAGGAGCACCCAGGCGAGGACCAGATTATCAAGTGCGCCTACGGAATCAAATACACGCTTGAGGAGTCCCCGCTGTACATATACGACGATGAGCTCATCGTCGGCGGACTTGGCTGCGACAAAAAGGGCGCGCCGGTACATCCCGAGTTCGGCCTTAACTGGGTGGTGGACGAGATGCGCGATGGTCTCATGGACTACAGCGAAAAGCGCACTCACGACTATTTCAGCTACACAAAGGACACTCAGGACCGTATGGAGGCACTGCGCGAATTCTGGAACGGGCGCACGGTTGAGGACCTGACAAATTCCCTGGCTGGGGAGGAGGCGCTCAAGGGCTCGCACGCGGGCAAGGGCGTTTTCTTTGCCGACGCCTACATTTTCTGTGGCGCCGGACATCTGGGGCTGGACTACGAGCGCCTGCTCTCGCTCGGCTTCGGCGGCATACGCGCGCAGATTGAGCGGGAAATGTCCGCGCTGGACCTTTCAAAGCCCGAGGACATGGATAAGCGCACCTTTTACCGCGCCGCGCTGATAGCCAACGAGGGTTCGATAAACCACTGCCGGCGCTACGCCGCGCTGGCCCGTGAAAAGGCGGTCGCCTGCGCCGATAAGGCGCGGGCCGCGGAGCTTGAGAAAATTGCGGAAAACTGTGAGTGGATTGCGGAAAACCCGCCGCGCACATTCTGGGAGGCCATCCAGCTCGTGCATCTGGCAAACTGCATGATTCTCATTGAGTGCAACGGCCATTCAATCTCCTACGGCTGCTTTGACCGCTATATGCTCCCGTTCTACGAGCGCGATCTGAAAAACGGCACGGCGACACGCGAGCAGTGCCAGGAGCTTATTGAGAATTTCTTCATCAAGATATGGGACTTAAACAAGCTGCGCAACCATGTGCTGATAAAAACCTTTGGCAACGGCGGTATAGGCGGTCCCGCGCTGACCGTGGGCGGCCTTCTGCCGGACGGGAGCGACTGCACAAACGACCTGACATATATGGTCATCGACGCGCACGCCCACGTCCGCGTGCCCTGCCCCTGGCTGGCGGTGCGCCTGCACGCGAACACCCCCTGGGAGCTGAAGGTAAAGACGGCCAACTGTATCCGCATGGGCACCGGCGAGCCTAAAATATTCAACGACGACGTGACGATTCCGTCCATGATGTCCTCTGGAGTGAGCCTTGACGACGCGCGCAATTACCAAGTTGTCGGCTGCGTGGAGCCGGACGTCTCGGGTAAGACCTACGGCTGGCATGACGCGGGACACATGAACATGGCCAAGGTCCTCGAGCTTGCGATAAACGACGGCCGCTGCCTGCACTGCGGCGAGAGCTGCCCGCGCTGGAGCGTCTGCGGAAAGCTGGGCAAGCGTCTTGGAATACGTACAGGCTCGTTGGCGGATATGACCTCGTTCGAGCAGGTCAAGGAAGCGTATGACAGGCAGATGGAATACTGGTGCACGCAGATGGTGACGCTGCTCAACGCAGTTGACAAGGCCCACCAGGCGCTGCGGCCGCTGCCTTTCCTGTCCACCGTCATGGACGGCTGCGTGGAAAAGGGCGTGGACGTGACCATGGGCGGCACGAAGTACAACTTCACCGGCCCGCAGGGCATCGGAATAGGCACGGTGGGCGACGGACTTTCCACGATAAAGCAGCTCGTGTTTGACGAAAAAAAGGTCACGGGAGCCGAGCTGCTTCAGGCCGTGGAGGACAACTGGGTCGGACATGAGCCGCTGTATATGCTTGTAAACAGCAAGCATGTCCACCACTACGGCAACGACGACGACTACGCCGACGAGCTGACCAAGTTCGGCATGGACACCTACTGCAAGCATATCGAGCGCCGTCCCAACGCCCACGGCGGATTCTTCCAGCCGGGCTGCTACTCTGTTACAGTCAACGTTGCCCACGGTGTGAATCAGTGGGCCTCAGTCGAGGGGCGCACCGCTTTTGAGCCGGTTTCCGACTGCATGGGCGCGGTGCATACGCACTGCTGCGCGCACGACGTAAACGGCCCGAGCGCAATCTGCCGCTCTGTGACAAAGCTTGACCACGCTCGTGCCACAAACGGCACGCTGCTGAACTGGAAGTTCTCGCCGTCCACCATGGCAGGCGAGGTAGGACGCGACAATTTCATCGCGCTGCTGGACGAATACGTCCACAGAAAGGGAATGCACAGCCAGTTTACCGTGGCCAGTCAGGAGACTCTGATAAAGGCCCAGGAGCATCCGGATGACTACCGCGACCTGCTGGTGCGCGTGGCGGGCTACTCGGCGTATTTCGTGGAGCTCAACCGCCAGCTTCAGGATGACATTATAGGCCGTACCGAGCTGTCCTTTAGCTGAGCGCGCCGGAAGGACGGCGGGAAAATGCTGAAAAATGCCGAAGGTGAGGCTCTTGGCGTCATCACCAACATACAGAGATACACAATACACGACGGCCCCGGAATCCGCACCGAGCTGTTTTTCAAGGGCTGCAACCTGCGCTGTCCCTGGTGCAGTAACCCCGAGACGGTGTCTCCGGCCAGGCAGATAGGGGTCTATCCGAAAAAATGTATCGGAAGGCAGAAATGCGGCCTGTGCGCTCTGGCCTGCCCGCTGGGGGAGAAAAGCCCGCTGGCCTTTGACGGGGAGGGATTTCCCCTCCCCGTCAGGATGACGCCGGACTGCCGGGACTGCTTTCTGTGCGTGGGCGCCTGTCCCGGGGAGGGACTTAAAATCTGGGGCGAGCTTTACACCGTGCCGGAGCTTGTCAGGTTGATTGCGCAGGACCGCAGCTTTTACCAGCGCACCGGCGGGGGAGTTACCCTCAACGGCGGGGAGGCACTGCTCCAGTGGGAGTTTGCCCGCGAGCTGTGCCGCGCCTGCCATGAGGACGGAATCAACACCTGTGTGGAGTCCGCGCTCAACGTACCGGCAGAACACATGCTCGCGGTGCTCGAGCACACCGACTACCTGATATGTGATATCAAGCATATGGACACAGCACGGCACAAGACCCTGACCGGCAGCGGAAACGAGCGTATTCTGGAAAATATCAAGACCGCCGCGGAGCTTGGAACCGCTATGGTAATCCGCACGCCGGTTGTGTGCGGCTATAACGACGAGGAGGAGAATATCCGCGCGGCGGCGGCCTTCATAAAAAATGAGCTCGGAAACCGTGTGATACAGTATCAGCTTCTGCCGTACCGGAGAATGGGAACGGAGAAGTATGAGACGCTGGGCTGGACGTATCCTTTTGAAGACTATGCTCCGCCGGAGCCGGATGAAAGGGACAGGCGGCTTGCGCACCTTGCTGCCGCGGCGTCGGAATACGGAGTCAACG
>CATJWG010000278.1 GCA_949744165.1 uncultured Eubacteriales bacterium
GATTGATCGTGCTCTTTTGGCCCGTATTTGCTTGTGTTTTGTTTGTGTCACATGGGCTCATGCCGGTGAATGCCTTGATTTTCCTTGGTTTTAAATCGTTCTTTATGAGGCACCCCCTCACGGGGGATTCATTTTTTCTTGAAGATGCCTGAAACACGTACTCCGCGGTTTGCAATATGATAAACGCCACTTCGCGATTCACACTTTTCTGTTAGCGCCCACCCCAATAAGCACACATAAACACCAAAAATCGTAAAAAAGTCTTATACAGGGCGCTACAAAAAAGTTAAAATATACCCATGCTGAAATAAATGCGCATGTTTACAGGAGGAATAAAAATGTTGACACCGCGAGAAAATTTTCTGCGCCTTCACAGGAATGAGAGCGTTGAGTGGATTCCGTCTCTTTTGGACACCCGCACGTTCGCTCCGTCAATCATTCCCGAAAACATTGTCCGCGGCATGGTGCTCGAGCAGACTCCCTTTCCTGCGGAAAACTACGGCGGGACCGGCTGGTTCGGCGTGGAGTGGTACTACGACCCTGCCGCAAAAGGCTCCATGGAGAAGAATCGTTTGCTAAGTGAAATTTCAGAGTGGGAGGACAAGATTGTCTTCCCAAACCTCGACGCCTATGACTGGGAGGGCTGCGCCAGGGCCAACGCAGAGTACCTCAACACTGACAAGCTCCTGTGCACCACAATCTACACCGGATATTTCGAGCGTCTCATCTCCTTTATGGACTATGCTGACGCGGCCGTGGCCCTTGTCGATGAGGACGACCAGGAAGATGTCCACCGCCTGTTTGACCGCCTGACCGATTTCTATATTGATTTTGCGCAGCGTATGCACCGTCACTTCGGCATTGACAGAATCACCGTGCACGATGATTGGGGCACACAGCGAAGCCCCGCCATATCTCCCGAGGTTCACAAAGAGATGATTATGCCCTATATTAAACGCCTTGTGGACGCCGTTCACGCCGAAGGCATGATTTACGAGCAGCATTCCTGCGGCATGATTGAGCCCATGGTACCGGCCCTTATCGACGCGGGCGTGGACACATGGTGCGGCCAATCCTCCGCAAACGATATCGACAAGCTCATCGAGCAGTACGGAGACCGCCTTATTTTCGGCGTGATTGCACATCCCCTCAAAAGCACCGACGAAGCCGGTGCAAGGACCGAGATTGCCAGCTTTCTCCGCAAGTATAAGGACAGACGCGTGTGGATATTCGTCATCCCCGATTTCTACACACCCGAGCAGACGGAATTGTTCAGACAGCTCAATCAGCCCGGCGCGCTCTGACACCAAATTATTCAAAGCAGAGCCGTAAAGCACGAAACTATTTTTGCTTCACGGCTCTGTTTTTACGCCGTACCCTTATCAGTCGGAAAAGCTTTTTCCTTTTTGGCGTAAAAATTTCTTGACTAAATTTGTATAATGTGCTAAAATTCTTTTTTGCGTGGGTCATTATGCCCATAACTGGTTTTTTGCGGTATTTCCTTTGAAAAACCGTGAAAATATATAATATTTCTTCAGGAAAGGAGGAAAACAATGCCTACTTTTAATCAGCTGGTAAGAAAGGGAAGAAAGCAGTCCACGGACAAGTCCAACTCCCCCGCCATGCA
>CATJWG010000279.1 GCA_949744165.1 uncultured Eubacteriales bacterium
CCATGGGACCTGTAGCGCCGGTAGCTCCTGTAGCACCAGCAGGGCCCACAGCACCCGCAGCACCGGCCGCGCCCGTGGGACCAGTCGGACCAGCGGGACCTACTGGACCCGCGGGGCCTGTAGCGCCGACTGCACCGGCAGGGCCAGCAGGACCCGCCGGACCCATAGGACCGGCAGGACCCATTGCGCCCGCAGCACCGGCCGCTCCGGTGGGGCCGGTCGGACCGGGGACGCCCTGGATACCCTGAACGCCCTGCGGACCGGTAGGTCCGGGCACACCCGGAGGGCCCTGAATACCTTGGACTCCCTGAGGCCCCGGCACCGGGCAGCAGCTCGCAGGGGGGCAAATCGGCGCCGGACGGCACGGCGGTACGGAATTGGACGGCCCGTTGCAGCCGTCAATTGGTCTGTAGATATTCATAAAAAGATTTTCTCCTTTATGATAGGATTTTCGTAAGTCAGGAGAGCTTTCGCCTTCCATTACCAGAATATGCTCATATAGAAAAAACGTGATTTGTCCGATGCTGAAATTCCCAGTCTACGGAAGCAAAATAGTGAGGAAAAGCCACAGAAAAGCAAAAATCCACACCGCAGTAAATACTGTAGTGTGGACTTATCGCTATATTGCGGCGGGCGGCGGTATAGGGGCTCAGGAAGTTTGCGCGAATCTGAGCAGGGCGCTGACCGCGCTTTTTATCAACATGGCTGCGCTCATGTCCGGAACACCGGCGACTATGTTGGTACAGCGGTCAAAAGGGATGAGTATTCGCGCGGCTGGACTTTGCCCGACTGCGGCGGCCATGGCAGGGGTTATCTCGCCGAGCATTGAGTCGGCAATCACTATTCCTATGGGGCCCATTATCACATCGGCGCTCCGACTGGCTACGATTACGGCATTTTCTCCCGTAGCGGCGCGGTGGGCGCCGGCCTTGAGCATGGCTGAGGTTGCAGCGCTGTTTGTACCGACGGCAGTTATTTCCGTGTCCGGCAGGGCTTGAAGGATGCTGCTGATAAGCTGCCGTCCAATGCCGCCGCCCTGTGCGTCTATCACAAGAAGTCCGAGTGTTTTTTCCATGTGTTTTTCTATCCTCATTCGCCCATGTCGGAGGAATTGAACTCGTCATAGACATTACCGGTGCTTTCGTCGATGAAAAGAATCTGAATGTTATCAAATTCAGCGCCGCTAAAGGTGTTGTACATACCGCCGTAAATCATGAATATAAGCGTGACAAAGCTCTCCTCAAGGGTGAGCTCCTGAGTACTTGTGGTGAGCTTGAAAACAGTGTAGTCGTCATTGTGCTCAACCTTGACGAAATGTGGGTAAGTCTCGCCGTCGCATAGCTCGACCAGGTCATCTTCAATAGTGCTGCGCAGCTCGTCCATCATTTTATCATGCTGATGCTTGGTCATGACGTATGTTACGGAGCCGTCGGGGTTGAGCGTGGCGGACTTGAAACTGCTTTCTTTTACCTTTTGGTCGAGGCTATCCTGCGTAGTTCCCTCATCGATGAAGCTGGCGGGTACAGTTATGGTGACGTTGAAAAGGCCTGTATCCACATCGAAGTCTGAGCCGCTGCCGCTGTCCTCAGGGGAGCTCGTGGTTTTGGGCTCGTCCGTATTCTCAGCGGGAGCGGGTGAAGCGCTTGCTTCGGGAGATGGTTCAGATGTCGGCGGGGGCTTGGAGCCGCATCCGAACATGGATAGTAGCATAACTGCGGCAAGAAAAACGCATATATTTTTTTTCATAACAAATTCTCCTATATCATGCTTGTGAATATAGTTTACTCGTTTTCGCATAATCAGTCAAGACTTTACAGACAGCATACCATAGATTTTCTGCTCTGCGAATTGCCAGACGTTTGCATGCGGGATTTGACAAATATGCCAAATCTGTGCTATAATAACTATTTAGTTACATAGGTATGCTGCGGGGGAGCTCCCGCGGG
Source organism: uncultured Eubacteriales bacterium (assembly GCA_949744165.1). Taxonomy (GTDB): domain Bacteria; phylum Bacillota; class Clostridia; order Oscillospirales; family Oscillospiraceae; genus JAMPGF01. The sequence goes on from CATJWG010000279.1 coordinate 1,947, forward strand.
TTGATTAAAGCGGCGCTTGTACGGCTATAATATCCTAAAAGCGGAAGAAACGCTCTTTATATACATGCTTTTTTAGGCGTTATGTACCAGCGCGCTTTGCGCGGGTACTGAGAATATATACACAAAAGAACACTCAGGCTGATTGTGGATAATAAAACGGCAGCGGTGCAGGGCTGTCCGAATAAAACCGCAGATATCAGGCTTTGAGTGTTTGCGTGCAAAATTCCTGACATAACCGAAAAATTTTAATGAAAAAAGGAGTAGGGGGCCCGCCGGCGCAGAATGCTTTGCGCACGGAGGCGGGGCTCGACGTAATCAATGGCATCAAAACTTAAAATTATCCCTTTGGGCGGACTTGGTGAGATAGGCAAGAACCTGACGGTCTACGAGTACGGAAAGGACATGATAGTGGTCGACTGCGGCATGGGCTTTCCAGATGAAGACATGTACGGCGTGGACGTTGTAATACCTGACATAAGCTATCTTGAAGCCAACGCAAACCGCATCAGGGGAATATTTCTCACGCACGGACATGAGGACCACATCGGTGCGGTGCCCTATGTGCTGCAAAAGATAAACCCGCCGGTATACACTACGCGTCTGACCGCTGCGCTTGTTGAGCTCAAGCTTGAGGAGCACAAGCTAACAAAAGTGAAGATGACTACGGTCAACGCCGGAGAAACCATAAAGGCAGGCTGCTTTTCCGTGGAGTTCATCCACATAAATCATTCCATAGCCGATGCGGTTTCCTTTGCAATACACACGCCGATAGGTACGCTTTTACACACAGGCGACTTCAAGATAGACGTCACGCCTATTCAGGGAGGCATGGCGGACATAGCACGCTTGGGTGAGCTGGGTAAAAAGGGCGTTCTGGCGCTGCTCCAGGATTCCACTAATGTAGAGCGGCCAGGTCACTCAGATTCCGAGAGCAAGGTCGGCAAGAAGTTTGACGAGCTGTTTAAGGACTGCGACCAGAGAATCATTGTGACGACTTTCGCCTCAAATGTCCACAGGATACAGCAGATAATAAATTGTGCGGCGAAGTACAAGCGCAAGGTGGGCATAACAGGCCGCAGCATGGAGAACATAATGAAGGTCTCCACGGAGCTGGGCTATATGAAGGTGCCAAACGGCGTTCTTGTAAGCATGGACAAGATTAAAACCGTACCGAAGAACAAGACTGTAATCATTACAACCGGCAGCCAGGGAGAGGAGATGTCTGCGCTCTACCGTATGGCTTTTTCCGGACACAGGCAGGTGGAGATTGTGCCGGGGGACCGGATAATAATCTCAGCCTCAGCGATTCCGGGTAATGAGCTGATGATAACGAGGGTGATAGACGAGCTGTTTGCCAAGGGCGCGGAGGTTATATATGACCGTGCGTCGAACCTGCACGTCTCCGGACATGCCTGCCAGGAGGAGCTGAAGATGATGATAGCCCTCACGCAGCCGAAGTACTTTATCCCCCTGCACGGGGAAACGAGAATGCTATTCAAGCACGCGGAAATTGCCCGCTCCATGGGGGTGGAGCCGAAGAACGTCATAGTAAGCGGTATTGGTCACGTTATCGAGCTTACGGGTAAGAGTATAAAAGAAAACGGGACTGTTCCCGCAGGGCAGGTGCTGGTGGACGGCAGCGGCATCGGCGACGTAGGCAGCGTGGTGCTGCGCGACAGAAAGCACCTGGCGGACGAGGGCATGATAGTGGTTATCATAACCATGTCCTCGGAGGATGGAAGCGTTATATCTGAGCCGGAGATTATCACGCGCGGCTTTATATATGTCAAGGAGTCCGACGACCTGATGGATGAGCTGAGAAGAGTTGTGGATGAGAGCCTTGAAAGCTGCTCAAGCCACCGCATAAGCGACTGGTCGAGCATCAAGGGCAGAGTCAAGAGCAACCTGTCCGGTTACCTTTACAAGCATACGCGCCGCAGCCCGATGATTCTGCCTGTGATTATCGAAGTGTGATGCCAATGAGAGGCGCTTGCGGCGGCCTACGATTTGAGGGGCGAAACGATGTTCACAGTGCTTTGCACGACATGCGAGATATGTGCTTCGCTTCCTGCCTTGCCCTTTGCCCGCCCAACGGGCGGGCAAAGGGTTCGACACACACTGTGTAATTAGTATTTTTCCGACGGCGGCTATGCTGTGAGGAGGAAACTGATTCAATGAGTTGTTTTATTGTGCGCTTCTGATCACGCGGGACTCCGGCAAGGCTGGGGAGGTTGATTTTGGATGAACATACAGATATTCGGAAAGAGCAAATGCTTTGATACAAAGAAGGCGGAAAGGTATTTTAAGGAGAGACGGATTAAGTATCAGTTCGTGGATGTGGTGAAGTTTGGCATGAGCCGCGGAGAGCTTGCAAGCGTGAAAAATGCCGTGGGGCTTGAGGCGATGATTGACGAAAACGACCAGGACTATCCGCTGATACAATATCTTGCCTCGGACGTGGCGAGGCTGGAAAAGCTCTATGAGGAGCCGTACTTGATAAAAACTCCGGTTGTGCGTAACGGTCGTCAGGCGACAGTGGGATATCGCCCCGAGGTCTGGAAGGATTGGGAGTGAGCGCTGCGGAAACAGACAGGGAGGTGGGGCTTTGTGAACACGTTTATTTTGCTGGCTTTCCTGTTTTTTATGGGAAGCCTTATCGGATGGTGCCTTGAGGTAGTGTACAGACGCTTTTTCTCAG
>CATJWG010000280.1 GCA_949744165.1 uncultured Eubacteriales bacterium
AGTTTACCGGGACGGGAAGCTGGTTTTCCCTGAAATCTTAGCTGAATAGACGAAGCCCCCGCCGAACTCGCGGCGGGGGCTGTTTTATTGGATATATGTTACTTATGCCTGGGGCTTAATCATGATGGTCATCATCTGAGCGGACTCGGTTCCGGTGTTCAGGCAGCCGCGCTTGGTGCCCTTGCCGAAATGAACGGAATCACCGGCATGGAGCACAACCTTCTCCATGTTGTCGTTATCGTCGTACAGCTCGACGGTCATCTCGCCGGAGATGATGTAGTAAATCATTTCAAAGTTAGCAGGAGCGACATTCGCGCCGCCGCCGGGCAGGAAGTGGGACAGGCCGTGGACGATGGTGCCGTCGTTTACCTCAGCGGGATTGTGCAGGCGGGTAGTGCGAACGTCGAAATGGCCCGGCGCATCATACTTGACAGCTTCGTTTTTACGAGTAACTTTGTAAGACATAAATATGACTTCCTTTCGATTATGTTCTTGGGGCGCTCCCCATGTACCTTTTTATCATATCACTCTTGTTTTCAAAATTCAAGGCCGCTTTACCAATTTATCCGCTCTTTTCCACAAAAAAGTCACAGCTCCTCCAGCGCCTTGCACACCTCGTCGAAGCCCATTGAATGCGAGGCTTTCACAAGCACGCAGTCCCCCGCGCGTATAAGCTCCGGCAACGCAGCGATTAGCTCGTCTCGGCTGTCAAAGCTGCGCGCGCGCGTGCCCGCCTCCTCCGCCGCAAAGCTCATCATTTCCCCGAAGGTCATCACCAGGTCCACACCCTGCTCCCTGCAAAGCGCACCGATGCCCCTGTGCAGACCCTCGGACTGCTCGCCCATATCCAGCATGTCGCCTAAAACGCAGACCTTCCGTCCCGACAGCTTTGACAGCGAGCGTATTGCCGAAGCGGTTGATGTGGGATTCGCGTTGTAACAGTCGTCAATAAGCGTAATTTTGCCTGTGCGCACCATGCGGCTGCGGTGTCCGACGCCCTCATAATTTTTTATTCCGCGCTCTATCTCTGCGTCCGTCAGTCCAAGCTCAAGTCCCATCGCGGCGGCGGCGAGCGCGGCATACACCATGTGGTCGCCGTAAGCGGGAATTTCCGCTGCTATATGATGCACGCCGCAGACAATATCGCAGACGGTAAATCCGTTTTCGAGGGCGCGGACATTTTCCGCGCGCACTGCGCACCTCCCGCCGAGTCCGAATGTCAAGACGCGGCGCGTCCCGCAGTCAAGACTCCACAGCAGGTCGTCGTCGCCGTTATAGAGCACAGTTCCATTTTCCGGCACGCACTGCAAAATTTCCGATTTCGCGCGCAGCACCCCTTCTCTGCTGCCGAGGGTTTCAAGATGCGAGTGGCCGATTATCGTGAAAATCGCATAGTCCGGACGCACCATGCGTGTCAGGCGCGTCATTTCTCCAAATTCTGAGATACCCATCTCGATAACCGCGGCGGTGTGCTCCCGGCCGAGTCCAAAAAGCGTCAGGGGAACTCCGAGCTCGTTGTTGAAGTTTCCCGCGGTTTTATGGACACAATATTTTTGCGACAGCACGGCATAGAGCATTTCCTTCGCCGTCGTCTTGCCCACGGAGCCCGTAACGCCTATCACGGGAATGTCAAATCCGCGGCGGTAAAATCCAGCAAGACTTTGCAGCGCCGCAGGAACGGATTTAACCAGTACTGCCGGTCCCGCGCAGCCGCTCACTAACCTCTCAGCCAATACGCAGCTTGCGCCCCTATTTAAAACCTCAGGGATATAGTCGTGACCGTCAACCCTGCTGCCGGCAATCGCGGCAAAGAGGCAGCCAGCGTTCACCTCGCGGCTGTCCGTTGTCACGGCGCTTATTTCGGTATTTTCGCGGCCACGCGCGCCGGTAAGCACACCGTCACAGGCCGCGGCTATATTCTGCAATGTAAGATTTTTCATTTTCGGTACTTTTTCATAGACACTTCAATTATTTTTTCGCACAGCCGGCCATAGTCCATGTCCATGGCGGCGGCCATCTGGGGTATCAGGCTTGTCGGAGTCATCCCCGGCAGGGTGTTAGCCTCAAGGCAGTAAATTTCGTCGCTCTCGGGCTCCCAGAGAAAGTCCACCCGGCAGTAGGCATCTATCATCAGCGCACGGGCCACGCGCACAGCCAGATGCTGCACGCGCTGCCGCATCCGCGCGCCTATCTGTGCCG
>CATJWG010000281.1 GCA_949744165.1 uncultured Eubacteriales bacterium
ATCCCCATTGTTTAGTCAAAAGCATACATCTGCTTTGCAGGTGGGAGAAATTATTTGTCTGAACTGCTAATTGACGGTGGGTGGCTGGGAATAGTACAATTAAAAAAATCAATACTGCAATTAAAAACAGAGGCGCAGTTGTCATCAGTATTCGCGGTGTAAGGCTTTCGCAGAGTCGTTGCCGCGGTGAAAGGGGCCGCTGCCGAAGGGATGTGGGCGAAGCTTCCCTGGTCAAACGGACAACATCCGTTTGACTGTCGCACACGCGAAGAGCTATGCGGAGAGCTATTGAGATTGTAAGCGCCATGCCCGCGGAGGACATTTCGCGGAGAACGCCGACATTTTTCAGCAGCCGATGCATTGCATGGGCTGTTTTTATTTTCACAGCACCATTAGCAGCGTTCCCACGCCTATAAGCGCGCAGCCGAGCAGCGACTTTACAGTGAATTTTTCGTGCAGAAAAACGAATGCCAGGATAAGCGTCAGCACCGTGCTGAGCTTATCCACCGGCACCACCTTTGACGCGTCTCCAAGCTGAAGCGCGCGGTAGTAGCACAGCCAGGACGCGCCAGTGGCCAGGCCCGAGAGGATGAGAAAAACCCAGCTCTTTCTGCCGATTCCGGCCAGGCCGCCCTGTGAGCCGGTCAAAAACACCATGCCCCAGGCCATGACAAGCACAACAGCCGTTCTAACCGCCGTGGCAAGGTTGGAGTTGACGCCATCGATTCCCACCTTCGCCAGTATTGAGGTCAGCGCTGCGAAAACTGCCGACAGCGCGGCAAAGACAAACCACATAAGGAATACCCCCATAATCCCGTATTCGTTTATTTTATTACGCCCCTCCGCTTTGGTCAAGGCGTATTCCGGCAAACAGCCATCTACTTTCAAAGGAGAATGAATTATGAGTAAAAATCCCGTTTTTCGCGGCGCGGCCACCGCGCTGATAACCCCGATGAACAGAAACGGCGTGGACTATGAAACCCTTGGCCGGCTCATTGAATGGCAGATTACCGAAGGTATAAGCGCCCTTGTGATTGCCGGTACAACCGGTGAAGGCGCAACGCTTACCGACGCTGAGCACCGCGATGTACTCCGCTTTGCAGTAGAGCGCGCTCACAGACGCGTGCCCATCATCGCCGGTACCGGCTCGAATGATACCTCCTACGCCATTGACCTGACGCGCTTTGCCTGCGAAGCAGGCGCGGACGCCATGCTCGTGGTCACTCCCTACTACAATAAGGCTACGCAGAATGGCCTTGTAAAGATGTTCACCGCCATAGCTGACGCGTCAACCAAGCCCATCATCCTTTACAATGTGCCCTCCCGCACAGGCATTAACATTGAGCCGTCAACATACGCCGCGCTGGCGGATCACCCGATGATTTCCGGCATTAAGGAGGCCAACGGCAACATATCCAAGATTGTCGAAACCGCCGAGCTCGTTGGCGACCGGCTTGCAATTTACTCCGGCAACGACGACCAGATAGTGCCCATACTGTCCATGGGCGGCGACGGCGTTATTTCCGTGCTGTCCAATCTTCTGCCGGCACAGACCAACGAGATATGCACGCGCTTCTGGGCCGGCGACATTGCCGGCAGCGCGGCGATGCAGTGCAAATACATGCCGCTTATCCGCGCACTGTTCTGCGAGGTCAATCCGATTCCAGCCAAGGCCGCCATGGCCGTCATGGGCTTCGGCGAAAATTTCCTGCGCCTCCCGCTTACCTGTATGGAGCCCGAGCACGAAAAGGCAATGATTGATATCATGCACTCTCACGGACTCATCGGGTGACGGTCATGAACATCATAGTACACGGCTGCACAGGCCGCATGGGAAAAATAGTCACCGAAATGATTGAGGACGGCTTTCATGGACACAGTCTTGCCGCAGGGGTAAGCCCCGACTGCCCCTCAGGCCTTGTTCCGCGGCGCTGCGTCTCGCTTGATGAATTTGACGGCGCGGCGGACTGCGTGATTGACTTTTCCAATCACAGCGCCACTGCGGAGCTGACAAGCTATTGTGTTCGCCGCGCTCTGCCGCTGGTTATCGCCACCACGGGCCAAAGTGATGGCGAGCTGGAGATGATTAACTCCGCCGCGCAGCGCATCCCCCTGTTTTACTCGGCCAACATGTCGGTCGGCGTAGCGCTGCTGGCCCGTCTGGCACGTCAAGCTGCGGCAATGTTTCCCGATGCAGACATTGAAATAGTCGAGCGCCACCATAACCAGAAGCTCGACGTGCCCAGCGGCACGGCGTTGCTGCTGGCAAACAGCATACGTCAGGTGCGGCCAGAGACGGAGTTTCTAATAGGCCGCCACCAGAACGGCCTGCGAGCAAAAAACGAGATAGGTATTCACTCCCTGCGCTGCGGAAACGAGGTCGGCACGCATGAAATTGTCGTATCCACCGGCACGCAGACCATAACGCTCAAGCACGAGGCGGAAAGCCGCACTCTCTTTGCCGAGGGCGCGATAGCCGCAGCGGAGTTTTTGCAGGACCGGCCTACCGGTTATTACACCATGACCGAGCTCATCGGCGAATGAGGAGGAAATCAAAGTGAACGCACAGGAAATTATCGAATATATCGGCAGCGCAGAGAAAAAAACTCCGGTCAAGCTCTACGTCAAGGAGCGTGAGGCAGTCGATTACGGCGCGGCAAAGGTTTTCGGCGCAGGGGACAGAATAGTCTTCGGCGACTGGCGCGAGCTCGGCCCCATTATCGAGGCAAACCGCGACAAAATTGAGGATATTGTCATCGAAAACGACTGCCGCAACAGCGCCATTCCGCTGCTGGACATGAAGGACGTGCCGGCGCGTATTGAGCCCGGCGCCGTTATCCGCGAGCAGGTGGAGATAGGTAAAAACGCCGTTATCATGATGGGCGCAGTTATCAACATAGGCGCGGTGATAGGCGAGGGCACCATGATAGACATGGGCGCGATTTTAGGCGGCCGCGCAACCGTTGGCAAAAACTGCCACGTCGGCGCGGGCGCGGTGCTCGCCGGCGTTATCGAGCCGGCCTCCGCCACTCCGGTTATAATTGAGGACGGCGTGCTCATAGGGGCCAACGCCGTGGTTATTGAGGGCGTACATGTCGGTAAAAACGCCGTAGTAGCCGCCGGCGCGGTGGTAATAGAGGACGTGCCGGAGAACATGGTCGTGGCCGGCTGTCCCGCGCGCGTGATAAAGGCCAAGGACGAGGGCACCACGCAAAAGACCGCTCTGGAAGCCGCGCTGAGAAAACTTTAAGCACGCTTCCGGATATCAGCTTATTTTCAGTCTGCCGCACGGTAACGCAGTGCGGGGTTTGTCGAGGAATAACAGGTATGATAAGCGAAAAGCTCAACACCGCCGTTTACGGTGCAAAACGCAGCGCCATACGCGAGTTTTCCAGGCTTGCACGCGAAACGCCCAGCTGCCTTGCCCTGACGCTGGGCGAGCCGGACTTTGACACGCCCGAGTGCATCATCGCCGCAGCCCGGGCCGCACTGGACGCCGGCGAGACACACTATATTGAAAATAACGGCTCCATGGCTCTGCGCGAGTGTATCGCGCGCTTTGAGCTGGAGAAAAACGGTCTGGATTGCTCCCCGCGGGAGGTCATAGTCACCGCGGGAGCCACCGAGGCGCTGTTTGTCTCGCTGTTCGGCATACTCAACCCAGGCGACGAGGTTATCGTTCCTACGCCGGCTTTCGTGCTGTATGAGGAGATTATAAAGCTGTGCCGCGGCGCTTTCGTGCCGCTGGACACCTCAGAAAACGGTTTTCAGATAGACGCGGCGGGGCTGGCGAAAAAAATAACGCATCGCACCAAAGCAATAATTCTCAACACCCCCAATAATCCCACCGGCTGCGTGTACACACCCGAGAGCCTCAAGGCCGTGCACAACGCCGTCGCAGGACGTGACATTTTCGTTATATGCGACGACGTGTACCGCCAGCTTGTGTACACGAGCGCTTACCACAGCTTCACCGAATTTCATGACCTGCGCGCTCAGACTCTGCTTGTTCAGAGTTTTTCAAAGCCCTACGCCATGACAGGCTGGCGCGTGGGCTATCTCATTGGACCCGAGACCGTTATCGAGCGGCTGGAGCTTATTCACCAGTTCGCAGTGGTGTCCACTCCCGCTCCCTTCCAGCGCGCGTGTATCGCGGCGCTGGACTTTGACCCGTCTGAGCTTGTGGAAACCTACCGTCGTCGGCGGGAGTATGTGCTCGCCCGGCTGGACAAAATGGGCATGGACGTCACTCGCCCCGACGGCGCCTTTTATGCGTTTCCGTCAACAAAAAAATATGGTCTGGACTCTGCGGACTTCTGCCGGCGTATGATAACCGAGGTGGGACTTGCCGCAACGCCCGGCTTCTGCTTCGGAGCGGAGGGCTTTATACGCCTAAGCTACTGCTGCTCTGATGATGTTCTGCGCCAGGGAATGGACAGGCTCGAGCGGTTTACCCGTTCTCTGAAATGACAAAGCGCGAGGCAGTTTATGTACATTGATTTTCTTACCCGCGCGCGCGAAATTGAGCCGGAGCTTACCGGATTGCGGCATGAAATACACCGTTTCCCCGAACCCGGCAATGCTGAGGAACGCACCGCGCGCCTAATCGAGGCCACGCTGCGCGCGCTCAACATCGAGACACAGCGCCCATTCGGCACCGCCGTTGTGGGCACACTGCGTGGCGAGTTGCCCGGTAAATGCGCCGCACTTCGCGCGGACATGGATGCTCTGCCCATTCTTGAAGCCACGGGAGCAGCATTTACCTCGCAGACCGCAGGCTGGATGCACGCCTGCGGGCATGATTTCCATGTCGCAGCCGCTCTCGGCGCGGCACGTCTGCTCAGCGAGTCGAAAGTAAGGCTGCGCGGTACAATTAAATTCCTCTTTCAGCCCGATGAGGAGGGTGATGGCGGCGCTCAACGCATGATTGACGCGGGCTGTCTTGAATCCCCGCACGTAGACGCCGTTTTCGGCGCGCACGTCTCGCCCGACCTGCCGGCCGGCACTGTCGGCATACGCTATGGCAAGTTCTATGCCGCGTCAAATCCCTTCCGAGCGGTAATACACGGAAAAAGTGCGCACGGTGCGGAGCCGGAGCGCGGCATCGACGCCCTGTACGCCGCGGCGGGCGTAGTGTACGGCTCGCGGGCGCTGGCGAAAATGCTCAGCGAAAAAAACGGCAGAACGGTCATTTCCGTCTGCACCCTCCACGCCGGCAGCGCGGAGAACGTGATAGCCGGCACAGCTGAGCTGCGCGGCATGATACGCACACTCGGTCCCGCGGCACGGCGCGAAGCTGTAGACGCTATACGTAATCTTGTCGGCTCTGCGGCGCAGTCTGCTGGGGCTGAGTCCGAGGTCGATATACGCTGGGGCTACCCCGGCGTGGTCAACCATGACGAATACTCCCGTCTTGCAGAAAACGCGGCGCGCCAGCTTCTGGGCTGCACGCGGGTAATTGAAATTCCAGAGCCGACCATGACCACTGAGGACTTCGGTTACTTTCTTGAAACCCGCCCCGGCTGCTTCTATCACATCGGCGTCGGCGGAGATGCGCCGCTGCACAGCCCGCATTTTCTACCCGAAGACACGTTTCTTCCCACTGCTTCGGCGGTTCACGCGGCGGTTATCAGCTTGTTTTTGGAATCAAATTGACTACAAAAGCCCTCACCTGCTTCAGATTGTAGACAAAGCTTCGCAGAATTCGCGGCGCGTACGTCGCGAAAAAGGTTCAATCGCTTTTGTCAGGACATGCGCCTAACAAAACACTTTGCGCGTAGCGAGCGTCGAATTGTCCGCCAAAGTCTGACAATCGACCTACAGAGCGCAGTGATGCTTACTCGAAAAAACGGCAAAGCCAATTTTTCGACATACAAAAGTCCCATAGGGTTTCCGGCATATAATCCCTTTTTACGGAGGAAAAAGAAAAATGAAGGCCAATATAAGTTCGATTGTTTTGAAATTCGGCGGCAGCTCGCTGTCCTGCGCCGAGCAGTTTAAAAAGGCCGCAGACATAATCCACGCGGATTCTGCCAGGCGCTATATCGTAGTCTCTGCACCCGGAAAGCGCGACGACGCCGACGTGAAGATTACCGACATGCTCTACGCCTGCTATGACCGCGCCGTCAACGGAGGGGACTTCTCCGAATTGCTCGGACAAATACGCGAACGCTTCGCTGGCATTGCATGTGAGCTCGATATCGACTTCGACATTCACGGCGAGCTGGAGACAATACGCCGCCATCTTCTGGGTAAGCCCTCACGCGAATACATGGCCAGCCGCGGCGAATATCTCAGCGCGCGGCTTATGTCCGCCTATCTCGGCTTCCGCTTCATCGATGCGGCTCGCTGTATCATATTCCGGCCTGACGGCGTTCTTGACAAGGACGCAACATACGTCGCCATAGCTCGGGTCATGCGCGGCGTTGACCACGCGGTTGTGCCCGGTTTTTACGGCGCGCAGACTGACGGCACCGTACGCACCTTCTCTCGCGGCGGCTCGGACGTCACCGGCGCCATACTTGCCCGCGGGATGGACGCCGACCTGTACGAAAACTGGACCGACGTCTCCGGAATGATGACTGCCGACCCGCGCGTGGTGGACAATCCCAAGCCGATTGACTATATAAGCTACACCGAGCTGCGAGAGCTGGCCTACATGGGCGCGTCCGTGCTGCATGAGGATGCTGTATTCCCCGCACGCAACGCCGGTATCCCCATCAACATCCGCAACACCAATCGCCCCGACGACCCCGGCACTGTTATAACGCAGGATATTCCCGCCGGCGCTCTGCGCCCCGTAACGGGCATTGCCGGTTGCCGCGGCTTTTCCAGCATATTGATAGAAAAAACCATGATGAACGCTGAAATAGGTTTCGGCCGCAAGGTTTTACAGGTGCTGGAGGACCATGGGCTGTCTTTTGAACATCTCCCCTCCGGCATCGACACCATGTCTGTGCTGCTGGACACCGCCGCGCTCTCCTCCTGCCGCGAGCAGGTGCTCGAAAGCATCCGCGCCGCCGTGTCGCCAGACACTCTCTGCGTTGAGGACGGCTTGGCAATCATCGCCGTCGTCGGCCGCGGCATGGTCTGCACCAAAGGTACTGCTGCGCGGATAATTTCCGCCGTCGCAAACGCCGACGTAAACATTCGTATGCTCGACCAGGGCTCAAGCGAGCTGAACATCATCCTCGGCGTAGCCGAATGTGACTACGAGACGACTATACGGGCCATTTATAACGAGTTTAATTAAAAGTCAAACAAAGAGCCTCCTGCTTAGGCTCTTTGTTTGAAAGGGAAACGCTTCGCGCCTTATTTGGCTGTTTACTCAGTCTGGTCGGCGCACGCTGCGCGCAGAGAATTTTTACCGAGGCACATGTCCTCGGTAAAAACAATTTTATTTATTCGCGCCTTCGGGCGCGAACTCTGAGAGGCATGGTGGAGCGATTTATCCGAAATATTTATCAACAAAATCAATCTTCTCAACACAAAACTCCCGCCCGCGCAGGTAATTTAATACGCCCGCGTCGGTGGGGAAATCGAAGTGGAGTTTGTAGGAGTACAGGGCCTGTCCTTTTTCCCCGAAGGCTTTGTTCTGCCGCTCGGAACCGTACTTTCCATCGCCTAAAAGCGGCCAGCCCGCATGGGCCATCTGCGCGCGTATCTGGTGGGTGCGCCCCGTGAGCAGCCGGCATTCCACAAGCGAAAGGCCGCTGCGGCTTTTCAGGGTTCTGTACTGCGTCACTGCCGTACGCGCGCCCTGCTCGGGCCGGTCCTTGACGTACACCTGGTTTTTCTTCGCATCCTTGAAGATATAGCCCTCCAGCATCCCAGACACAGGCGTCGGCCGTCCGTGGACAACGCACATGTAACGCTTGTCTATCTCGCGGTCACGTATCTTCTCGTTGATTATGCGCAGGGCCTCGGCATTTTTTGCGGCGATGACTATGCCTCCGGTGTTGCGGTCAATGCGGTTGCACAGTGCCGGCGCGAAGGAATTTTCCTCCCGCGGGCGCCACTCCCCGTTTTGATACGCGCGGGCCTGTATGTTGGCCACAAGGGTGTTGTAATCCCACTTACCCGCGCTATGGCAGAGCATCCCCTGCTTTTTATCGGCAAGGAGAATGTTTTCGTCCTCATACACGATGTCAAGCCTCGGAGTGCCTACCTTGAGGTAGGAATTTTCCTCCCGCGGCCTTTCAAAAAACTCGTCGTTTATGTAAAGCTGCAAAATGTCGCCCTCATTAATGCGCGCGTCACGTTTTGCACCTTTGCCGTTGAGCTTTATCCGCTTTAAGCGGATATATTTTTGCAGCAGAGCCTCCGGCAGAAGCGGCACCGCCTTGCCGACAAAGCGGTCGAGCCTCTGCCCTGCGTCGTTTTTCCCGACTGATATCTCCTTCATGCGGCGTACGCCTCCGTCTTTGTTTACGCTTTATTCTATTATCGGCGGCTTCCTGCCAAATGTCAACCTCCCGGCACATAAAATATTGGACATATGCGCTCCATGGTGCTAAAATAAATTGTTACAGAAAATTTTTAATTCAGGTTGTTTGTCTATGAATATTGAAAATCTTATCATACCCATCAGCGAGGAGCACCGCGACTACCTACACGACGAGACAAAAACCGTCGGCACGGCGCAAAGTATCTCCTTTCCCAAAAGCGAGACGGAGATAAGCGCACTGCTGCACCATTTCTCCGAAAAGGGCGAGCGCGTAACCGTGCAGGGCAATCGGACGGGGCTTACCGCCGCGTCCGTGCCCGGCGGAGGGCACATCATGAGCCTGAGCCATATGGACCGTGTGACCGGCCTGCGCATTGCCGACGATGCCGTTTACCTGCGCGTTCAGCCGGGTCTGTCTCTTGGCGTACTGCGGCAGATGATAGCAGCGCGCAGCTTTGATTCGGAGAATTGGGACGCAGAATCGACGGCCGCGCTGGCTGAAATGCGCAAAATGCCCACTCAGTATTTTCCTCCGGACCCTACGGAGTCCTCCGCCTCCCTCGGCGGTATGGCAGCCTGCAACTCCTCCGGCGCTAAAACCTACCTCTACGGCCCTACGCGGCCTTATATAAACGCGCTGCGCATCGTGCTGGCCGACGGGGATGTTATCTCCCTGCGCCGCGGCGAACACAATGCCCGGGGCCGTCAGTTTACGCTTATGACCGAGGGCGGACGCGAAATAAGCGGCAGCCTGCCCGGCTACGCCATGCCCCATTGCAAAAACGCCTCTGGGTACTATGCGGCTGACAACATGGACCTTGTGGACCTGTTCATTGGCTCGGACGGCACGCTCGGCGTGCTCTCTGAGCTTGAGCTGAAGCTTATCCCCATGCCGAAGGTCATCTGGGGCGTGAATTGCTTCTTCCGTGAAGAAGCTCAGGCGTTGGACTTCGTCGAGCGGCTTCGCCCCGCCTGCCGCGAGCTGGCCGCGGCGGAGTATTTTGACCGCAACGCGCTGGACATTCTGCGCGCTCATGACGACGGGGGCTTTCCCGTACCGCCGGCTTTCGCGTGCATGATATATGTCGAGCTGCACTGCAATGACGAGGACACGGCGCTTGCGCAGATTAAAACTGTCGGACGCGTCATGGACGGCGTGGGCGCGGACTGCGCGGACACCTGGGCAGCTAAAAGCGCTCCGGACCGAGAGCGTCTGCTTGAGCTGCGCCACAGGGTTCCCGAGAGCGTCAACGCCCTCATAGCCGAGCGTAAGCGCGCCGTGCCTGCTCTGGCCAAGGTCGGTTCAGACATGGCCGTGCCGAACGCATCCTTCCGCCGCCTCATGGCACTTTACCGCACCGACCTTGCGAAAAACGGCTTTGAGTTCGCAATTTGGGGTCACATCGGCAACAACCATTTGCACGTAAACGTCCTGCCGCACACAGAGGAAGACATGCGCCGCGGCAAGGCCATGTTCGCCGAGTGGGCCAAGACTGTGGTATCCATGGGAGGAACTGTCTCGGCCGAACACGGTTCCGGAAAAAACAAAGCAAACCTTCTGCCCATACTTTACGGCGAGCGGGGCGTTCGCGAAATGGCAGCACTCAAGCGCTGCTTTGACCCCGGATGCGTGCTGGGTGCCGGTAATCTTTTCCCTGTTGAATACGTTTTGGAAGCAGAATAACTCCTAATTCTTGGCACAGGACGATTTTTTATATTGACAAAAAAGATGGGATAAACTATAATATTAAGGCGATTGCGGACATAAGCCTTCCCACCCATGTCTTTGCAAGATATGCTGAAAATACGACGGAAGGAAAGATACCGTGCACAAAGCTTGACTTCTCTGTCAGCTTTGGTGCAAATTCTGTATCGCATGGCGATTATGTGGCTTAACCTTAAAGATATCATAGAGATACCCGGCGGCGAGGTCAGCTTTGAGTGCGAGCTTGATACGCAGGCGCTTTTCTTTCCCGCACTCGTGCGCTTTATTGACGCGCCGCGCGCCAGCGGGCGTGTGGTAAATACCGCCGGAGTTCTCACGTTGCTCGGCGAGCTGAAAGCAAAGGTTCTCTGCCGCTGTGACCGTTGCGGAAGAGAGTTTGAGTCGGAAAAGACGCTTTCCCTGAACGTCCCCCTCTCGGCCGACATGGACGGCGAGAGCAACGACGCGGAGGTCTTTCCCCTTGACGGAGACGGCATTGATTTGAACGAGATGCTTGCCGCTGTCTTCATTCTCAGTATTGACAGCAAGCTGCTCTGCTCGGACGACTGCAAGGGCCTGTGTCCGGCCTGCGGTAAGAATCTCAACGACGGTCCCTGTGCCTGCACAAAACCTGTTGATCCAAGATTGGCTGTATTAGGACAGCTTTTGGATATAGATGAAGACAAATAACTGCGCGTAAAGACGCGAAAAAACGCTGTTCTAATCAGCTGGAACGTAGGAGGTGTCATAATGGCAGTACCAAAAAGAAAGGTCTCAAAGGCGAGAAGAGATAAAAGACGTTCTTCCGTCTGGAAGCTGGAAACTCCCGG
>CATJWG010000282.1 GCA_949744165.1 uncultured Eubacteriales bacterium
TCTCGCTGACAGCTTTGTTAATATACCACGTACTTCCCCTTTTGTCAACACTTTTTTGAATCTTTTTTTGACTTTTTTTGCGGACACTACATATTGGGTTCCGGCACATATCAATGCCCTATTTGAGGATATTTATCTCCCCTATTATCGGCAGCGGCTTTTTCAGTCCCTTTGAAACATTGACAAGCCCATTTACAAAACCACACAGAACAAATATAGAGCCGATGATTCTTATTAGCCATCCCAATATAGGCATCGCTGACGCACAGACGTTCACAACCATATTAGCCAGCAGAAGCAGAAGTCCCTGATTGCTGTGGAAGCGCGCGAACTCCGAATCGTTCCGCACAAAATAGGGTATTAGAAACAGCGGGCCAAAATAGCTCAGAAAGCTTATACCCCTGTTGCGCCTTACATCATCATCTTCCGGCGTAGCGTAGCACTGCTGTTCAGCATAGCGGGGCCTTGTCTTAGTCTGCTCCGCGCCATAGCTTCGGTGCTGGGCTGAGCCTCTCGGCGGAGCTTGCTGGCCCGGACGCCGCGCCGAGTTCCCCTTCTGCTGTGAGCCGTAGCAGCGCTCGTATTCCTGCTTATAAGTATATGCCTGATTATGGCTGCCTGTGCCATCACGGCGCTGCTCGTTACTTTTTGCCTGCTCCGGCCCGCGCGCGTACTGGCTCTGTGACGCGGCACCGGCGGTATACGAGCCGGTCCAGTGCTCCGCCTCGGAAGCCTTTTCCTGCTTTGAACGCTTACCGCAGGCTGGACAGACCTCAACCATATCGGAAATATACGCTCCGCAATATTTACAGTCTCTTCCCATAGCTTGTCCTCCCCACTCAAAGCGAACGCATTGCTTCTATAGTTTTTGCAAAGAGAACGTCCAGCTCCATGCCGAGCATCTCCGCTCCCTTTGTAATAACATCGCGCGAGCAGCCGGCGGCAAATTTCTTATCTTTGAATTTTTTCTTCAGGGACTTCGTCTCCATGTCGCTTATGCCCGTCGGGCGCATTAGTGCCGCCGCGCCTATCAGGCCCGTTAGCTCATCCACGGCAAAAAGCACCTTTTCCATCTGTTCGCACGGCTCAACATCCGAGCACAGACCATAACCATGGCTGACCACGGCATGGATAAGCCGTTCGTCCATTCCCATATCGCCAAGCATCTCCTGCGCCTTCACGCAATGCTGTTCGGGGTAAAGCTCAAAGTCAATGTCGTGCATTATGCCTACGGTTTTCCAGAATTCAGTTTCGCCCGGCGCATATTCTCTCGCAAACTGCTCCATTACGTGCCCCACGGTGCGTGCGTGCTCAAGGTGGAATTCCTCTTTGTTGTACTTTTTCACTATTTCCATCGCCTCATCGGGCGCCGGTATGTACCCCATCGTATTTACCTCCAATCGGCATACTCCATGCTTCTAATAGATTTTGCTGTTCTTGAATTATACTACTTATAATAAAAAAAAGCAACAGTACGCTTTACGCTTACTGTTGCTTTTTCAGACTCGGTCTTTATCTGAGTCTTGCCCTTCTGCTGCTTGCGTCGCCGTTTCCAGTCACGTTGCCGGAAGCGGTGCCCGCACCGCCGTTTGCGTCATCATCATCACCGACATTGGGCTCAGGCATATCCGGCGTATCGCCGTCGATGATATCATCCACTGCGCCGTCGTTGTCCCTGTCGTCCTCGCCGTCATCGTCATCGTGACCACCGCCAAGGATGTCGTCGTCATCATCCGTGATGATTCCGTCATCATCGTCGACGTTTCCATCGTCCGGACCGACGGCATTGTTGTCCGTGGGAACCGGAGTCGTTACCGGTTTGTTGTTGTCATTTCGGTCTCCGCAGGCGCACAGCAGCGACAGGCAGAGAACGAGCGCAAGAATATATACTGTGGTCTTTTTCATTGTTCATCCTCCGTTTGTTTTTGTACACCTATATTATTGTCGGCACGGCTGCTTTTATTTGTTTTTTTGCTTGTAAATTATTTTACAATATGGCATAATTTTAAATTATTATATACTCCCTCTTTATACGGCTCCTGATTTACGTCCGATAACAGCTCCTCTGCCCGTCTGCAAATGCAGCTCCGGCTTTACCGGTCCGGTAAAATCTTCCCGTATGAACATTTTCTGTTGCACACTGGCGCAAAAGATAATATAATGTATTTTACGCAGTAATATTGCGCTAAATTCAAAAAGAGTGGTGACGATATGCCAGAACAGGGCGCAAAACGAAAAAACATATTTCTCAGATGGTTTACATTGTGTCCCTTCCGGCATACCGTCGCGCTTTTCGGACTTGCGCTCACGCTTGCCTATTTCGCCCTGCGCGGTAATTTTGCGCTTATGACCTGGGTCAGCGCGCACGTGACCCGCCCATGGCACCGTTTTTCCGCACGCACACTCAACGCTCTGCCGTTTTCGGTGGCTGGGCTTCTGATTGCTGCGGCAATACTTGGTTTTCTGGCCTATGCCGTTTTCTGCCTTGTAACGGCGGTGCGCCGCGGCGGCTGGGCAGCGCGTATCTACCGCCTGATATTTACGGCCGTAACGCTGATATTGGCCGTCTACGCCGGCTTCTGCCTTCTTTGGGGCGTGTATTACTACACCTCCGACTTCGAGTCACAGAGCGGAATCCATTCTCAGCCCGTGAGCTCAGAGCAGTTAAAGAGCGTCAGCCTCTGGTTTGCCGGACTGGCCAGCGAGTACGGCGAGCAGGTGCGTCGGGACGAAAACGGGCTGTTCGACGAGGATATGGACGCCGTGTTCGCTGCGTCTCCTCATTTGTACGACGCCGTGCAGCGCCTTGTCCCCTGCCTCTCCGGAAACGAGCTGCGCGCCAAGCCCTTCATGTTCTCCGAGGCGATGAGCTATCTCAACTTCACAGGTTTCTTCTTCCCTTTCACAGGTGAGGCCAACATAAATGTCGATTCCCCCGCGTGCATGATACCCTCCACGATTGCTCACGAGCTGGCGCACCAGCGCGGCGTCGCCGCTGAGGACGAGGCAAACTTCGCCGCTGTTCTCGCCTGCCTTGAAAATGGAGACCCCGTATACTGCTATTCCGCCTGTCTGCTGGCTTACATACATCTTGGCAACGCGCTCTACCGCGCCGACCGCGAAGCCTGGGCTGAAGTATACTCTGCCCTCAGCGATGGCGTCAAGTCCGACCTCGAGAATAACAACCGCTATTGGGAGAAATATGAAACTCCAGTGTCCACAGTCTCAGACACGGTGTACACCGGCTTTCTGCACAGCTACGGTCAGACGCTCGGTCTTAAGAGCTACGGCGCCTGCGTCGATTTGCTTGTGGCATACTATTATGACATTTCCGCAAAGGGGTGATTTTGCGTGGAAATTTTTCTTTTGGCGCTGCTGACAGTGGTTCTGGCGCTGGTATGCGTGGGCTACTGGCTGTTTTTCGTGGGCGTTGTTCGTCGCCCTGAGGGAAAGGGCATGAAAACCTCCCCTCATCTGAACAACTACGCCGATGCCATAAACAACGGCGTAGCATGGTTCAGGGCTCAGAACACCGAGCGTATAGTCCTGCCCGCCTATGACGGCATTCCCCTCGTCGGGCTGTACCTTCACAATCCTCAGCCGCGCGGCACCATCGTCCTATTCCACGGCTACCGCTGCGACGGCTATCGCGACTTTAGCTGCGTGTACAAATACTATTACGAGCTCGGCTACTCGCTGCTCAATGTCTTTCAGCGCGCGCACGGGCTCAGCGGCGGGCAGTATATCTGTTTCGGCGTCAAGGAGCGCTTTGATTGCCGCGACTGGGCGCGCTATGTCTGCGACCGCTTCGGACCCGAGCACGACATTTTTCTCGGCGGCCTGTCCATGGGCAGCACCACCGTACTCATGGCCACGGGGCTTGAGCTGCCGAAAAGCGTGCGCGGCGTGATAGCCGACTGCGGCTTTACCTCGCCCTACGACGAGTTTAAGGAAGTGCTCCGGCACAAAATCCACCTGCCGGTACACCCCTTTATTGAGATTGCGGATATGTTCTGCCACATCTTCGCCGGCTACGGCTTCCGAGATTACTCCACACTCGACGCCATGCGTGTGAACAAACTGCCCATCCTGTTCATCCACGGGGAGGCGGATAATTTTGTTCCGACCTACTTCACGCGTGAGAATTTTGATGCCTGCCTTGCACCGAAGGTGCTCATAACCGTTCCCAACGCCGGCCACGGCTTCAGCTATCTACTTGAAACCGAGCGCTGCCAGCACGCGCTGCGCGTGTTTCTGAAAACCAACTCCACATTCCGCGCGCCTCACGGCGACGGAATGGAGCTGTTTCAGGACGCCGCCGCGGAATAAGCCGGCAGCAAAGCGCAAAGCATCCCCCTCAGATAGGACCGAGGGGGATGCTTTTTATTTTTTCAGCTCCAGGAGCTCTGTATTTCCTCTGCCATTTCGTCGCTTTTGACGGCCGTAAAGCTCCTCACGCTCGCCCAGAGCAGTGCTATTCCGAACAGTACCATGCACACGCTCTCTACCGCATAGAAGGGGTACAGCGGTATCTGAAGCACGGTGGTACAGGTTTTGGTTTTCAGCGATATCACGGTTTGGGAATACGCGGCGTAGGCCACGTAAA
>CATJWG010000283.1 GCA_949744165.1 uncultured Eubacteriales bacterium
ACCACGAAACCATAAAGGCTCATTCACAAAAAACCGTGGACGAGTATTACCTTGATTTACGTAACTTTTTCAGGTATCTGAAAATCATCCGCGGACTTGTGCCGCGTTCAACTAACATGGATGAGATAACGATAGATGACGTGGACTTGAATTTTGTATCCACTGTCACTCTGCCGGAGGTATATGAATATCTGTCATATCTCAGTCGTGACAGGCTGAAAAATCAACGCAGCCGCAACGCACAGTACGGTCTTTCCTCGACAACAAGGGCGCGCAAGATTGCTACCATACGCAGCTTTTACAAGTATCTTACAGTTAAGGCAAAACTGCTCGAGGTAAATCCGGTGCAGGACCTCGACTCCCCCAAAGTGCCTAAATCACTGCCAAGATACCTCACGCTTGATGAGAGCCGGCGTCTGCTCGCATCCGTTGACGGAAGAAACAGAGACCGCGACTATTGCATTTTGTGTATTTTCCTAAACTGCGGACTGCGAATATCTGAAATTGTGGGTCTTAATCTTAGTGATATACGAGCCGACCATTTACGCATTGTCGGCAAGGGCAATAAGGAGCGTGTAGTGTACTTGAATGAGGCTACGGCGCAAGCCATAAATAACTATCTTGTTGTACGCTCCGGAGTAGAGCCCTTAGACAAAAACGCATTGTTTTTATCCAACCGCCGCACGAGAATGAGTCGTGAGGCCGTACACAGCATGGTAAAAAACAGCCTTCTCCGCGCTGGGTTGGACGCAAACAAATATTCCTCGCACAAGCTACGGCATACAGCCGCGACGCTTATGTTACAAAACGGCGTCGATGTCCGTACGCTTCAGGAGCTGCTCGGACATGACCATCTCAATACAACAGAAATATACACTCATGTGGACAATACTGAGCTGCGTCTGGCGGCTGACTCCAACCCCCTTGGCAGACTTGAGCCTGATACTGATGAAAAATAACTGATCTGGAGGACAGTAAAGCATGGTTTTTTCCAGCCTGCTGTTTATGTTTAAATATTTGCCGATTGTTCTGGCAGTATACTATATCTCACCTGTAAAATGGCGAAATCTTTGGCTGTTTGTTGTCAATCTTGTGTTTTACGGCTGGGGCGAGCCTGTATATATTCTGCTGATGCTCATGTCGATATGTATAAACTATACCGCAGGTCTACTTATTGAGAAATACAATGACAAGCGTGCACGTGCCAAGCGGGTACTCATATGTAATATCGTGATAAATCTTGCTCTGCTTGGCTTTTTCAAGTATTATGACCTGTTTGTCTCTACGCTGAGCCTTATACCAGGCGTGGATATTCCTGCTCTTGGTCTTACGTTGCCTATTGGTATATCCTTCTACACTTTCCAGACCATGAGCTATCCCATTGACCTCTACCGCGGGGATGCAGACGTACAACGAAATTTTATCAGCTTCGGTACCTTTGTCGCGCTGTTTCCCCAACTCATCGCAGGACCGATTGTGCGTTACAAAGATATTGCGTCTCAGCTCAGCTTTCGCGTCGGAGGAATAGACCAGTTTTCCTCCGGAGTTCAGCGCTTTATTGCCGGGCTTGGTAAGAAGGTGCTGCTGGCAAATAATATTGGACTGCTTTGGAACGCATATTCCTCTGCCGCCGTGTCGGAATTGACCATCGTAGGCTCGTGGATTGGAATAATTGCTTTTTCCCTGCAAATTTACTTTGATTTCTCCGGTTACTCCGATATGGCGATAGGCTTGGGCCGTATGCTTGGCTTTGAGTTTCTTGAAAACTTTAATTACCCATATATTTCAAAAAGCGTGACTGAATTCTGGCGCCGCTGGCATATCAGTCTTGGCACCTGGTTTCGTGACTATGTGTACATTCCACTCGGCGGAAATCGCTGCGGACTCGGGCGGCAATTTCTGAATATCTTCATTGTCTGGGCACTGACAGGATTTTGGCATGGTGCGAACTGGACTTTTTTGTGTTGGGGCGTGTATTATGCGTTTTTCCTTATGCTGGAAAAAGCATTCCTTCTTAAAGTACTGAACAGTGCTCCCGCTGCCGTTGGTCATGTATATGCACTGCTCGTCGCTGTGTGCGGTTGGGTAATGTTCGACCTTGACTCCATTGTCCACTCGGCAGGGTATTACAAAGCCATGTTTGGATTGGCTGGAGCAGGAGTTGTGAGCCCATCTGATATTTTTTATCTTAGAAATTATGCGCTGTTGCTTATTGTTTCGGTTGTTGCCTGTACACCGCTGGGTAAAAAGCTCTACGAGCGTTTGCCGGACAAACTGTGTGGTGCGGTGGGGCCGGTTCTGATGCTCGCGGTGCTGGTACTCTCCACAGCTTATCTCGTAGATGCAACCTATAATCCGTTTTTGTACTTCAGATTCTGAGAAGGGAGAGTACAATGGGCAAAAAAGCTATGTGGGCACAAACGCTCGTTTTCATAATATTTATTGCGGTGTTCTTTGTTCTTAACATGCTCACTCCGGAAAAGGGATTTTCCGAGCGGGAAAACCGTGTGCTTCAAACGGCACCGGAATTTTCGCTGTCTTCTCTGTTTGCAGGAAAATTTACTTCTGCGTATGAGGACTATATAACCGACCAATTTGTTTTCCGCGACGGATGGATAACACTTAAAGCACGAAGCGAGCTTCTCAGTGGAAAGCAGGAAAACAATGGCGTTTATCTCTGTGATAATGAGACCTTGATAGAGAGTTTTAAAAATCCGGACTATGACGACATTGATTTCAACATCGACGCTGTCAACGCTCTTACAGAAAGCAGCGACGTGCCAATATACTTTGCACTTATTCCCTCGGCCTCTGAAATTTGGATGGAAAAGCTTCCGGACGGCGCGCCGAGCTACAGTCAGAAATTAGTCATTGACCACGCTTATTCCTATACAAGTGCCAGAACCGTTGATATATACTCCGTTTTACAGCAGCACAGCAATGAGGATATTTTCTACCGCACGGATCACCACTGGACAACTCTTGGAGCTTACTACGGCTATGCAGCACTTATGTATGAGATGGGTATAGAGCACCTCCCTCTGTCGTCCTACATCCCTAAAATTGTCACCGACCGCTTTTATGGCACAACATATTCTTCCTCCGGCTTCAGTTGGGTCTCCCCAGACAATATCACTGTCTATGTTGAGCAGGGTGACGTGGAAATTACCAACTATCCGCAGGGCTCACCTCAGGAGGGAGTTCTGTACGATGATAGCTTTCTCAATGTCAAGGACAAGTATTCTTATTTCTATGGAGGAAACACTCCTCTTATAGAGATTGACACGGGAAACGTTGACGCTCCTTCCCTGCTGATAATACGCGACTCTTATATGGATAGCCTAAGCCCGTTTCTGTTCCCCCACTTCTCCGATATATCAATCCTCGACCTGCGTTACTATAAAACAAGTCTTAAAATGTATATTGAGGAAAATAATTTTGACAATATCCTTATATGCTACAGCGTACCAAATTTTGTGACAGACGGAGATATCTTTCGTGTTGCGGGTTGAAAAACACACCTCAAATTTTGTCGTACCCAATAATGAAATAACGGCGTACTATACCACAAGTGCATGACATTTGAATGTCATGCGCTTGTTCTTATTTACATATATGCTGTACTCAGTAAAAACTCAATCTCGCCTGTAAAACTTTAATGTAAGTCAATCCCTGTAACATGCATCAGCCGAACTTATCCAGTGCCGGCCCACTGAATCCCTTTCACCCCGTGCAGGTATCCATATCAACAACCATGTCAACTGCCTGGCGCACAGCGTCGCCAATCTTTGCGGTACGTAGCAGTTGCCGATTGGAATATATCGCGGCACAAGTGTCCTGCACGCCTCCAGCGCCTTGTTTTGACGCATCCCGCAGGCGAGAACGATCAAATCCTCGGGAAAAACCGCCGTCTCCCCGTCTCTGCTCT
>CATJWG010000284.1 GCA_949744165.1 uncultured Eubacteriales bacterium
GACGGCTGCATGTACCGCGGCGATGTGTCCGAGGTCCGTCAGGCCCTGCGCGCGGCGGGCGTACCCGTCGCCGCCGAGTGAAAAAAGAGGGGGTCATAATATGAATCCAAATGCCATCCCCCATGCAAGTGGTTCGACCATACTGCTAAACAAGATAAAAACCTTTTTTTCCAAACCGCACAACGTAATTCTGTTGCTCATGGGCATAGTGCTGACCTTCAGCACCGTCGCGCCCATAGTGGCCATAATAGAGGACACCTTCAAGATACACCCTGGCACCATAGACGCGCACCTGACCGGTCAGGCCGCGGGCTACACGACGGTGAACTACATCGACCTGTTCACAAGCCGCTTGGCAAAGACGAACCTGTGGACTCCGCTGCTGAACACCGTTTGGCTGGCCGTGGGCACCTGCGTGGTGTCGATAATCTTCGGCGGCGTGTTCGCGTTTTTGATTACACGCACGAATTTAGCGTGCAAGAAGTATCTCAGCTCAATTTTTATATTCCCGTACATAATGCCCCAGTGGACGCTGGCTGTGGTGTGGCAGAACCTGTTTAACTCCAACACCGTGACGGGAACGTCAAACGGCCTGTTGGCTTCGCTTTTCGGCATTGAGATGCCGATATGGTGGTGTAAGGGGCTTTTCCCCAGTCTTGTGGTGCTGGGCCTGCACTACGCGCCCTTTGCCTACATCCTCATAGGCGGCATTTTCCGGAACATGGACGCAAACCTTGAGGAGGCCGCCACCATACTCGACACGCCCAAATGGCGGACCATGTTCAAGATTACGCTGCCTATGGTCAAGCCCGCGATACTGTCCACTATACTGCTGGTGTTCGGCTCATCCATGGGCTCGTACCCCGTGCCGCATTACCTCGGACTGACCACGCTGTCAACCAAGTACGTGTCGATGAACTCAAAGTACACCGGCGAGGCGAGTATTTTAGCGATAATCATGATGGTGTTCGGCGTGGCGATAATGCTGCTCAACCAGCTGAGCCTTACCAGCCGCAAGAGCTATACCACCGTCACCGGCAAGTCCGGACAGATTTCCAAGATAAATCTCGGACGCGCCGGCAGGGTTATCATAGCGGTGATACTCATCGTTATAACCTTCTTCACAAGCATTTTCCCGATTGTCTCCTTTGCCTTTGAAACCTTCCTGCCCAACCCAGGCGACTACTCCTTCCTGTACACGGGAGACGCGAGCAACCTGACCACAAAATGGTGGGTTACAGACGAGAACGTGTCGGAAAACGGCATGTACGGACAAAAGGGCATACTCCACAACGAAACCATCTGGCGGGCTTTTAAGGGCACTATCATGGTCAGCGTGTGCTGTGCGCTGCTGGCAGGCACGATAGGTACCCTCATAGGCTACGCCGTATCCAAAAACCGGCGAAGTAAATGGGCCAACTACGTCAACAGCGTGGCCTTCCTGCCATACCTGATGCCGTCCATCGCCGTTGGCGTGGCCTTTTTCATCCTGTTTTCAAACGAGCACATAAACCTGTTTAACACATATACACTGCTTATCATCGCCGGTACGATAAAGTACATCCCCTTTGCCAGCCGCAGCTCGCTCAACTCCATGCTCCAGCTCTCGGGCGAGATTGAGGAGGCCGCGATTATTCAGGACATCCCTTGGATAAAGCGCATGGGACGAATCATCATTCCGATACAGAAGTCGTCGATAATAAGCGGCTACCTGCTGCCGTTCATGACCTGCCTGCGTGAGCTGAGCCTGTTCATGCTGCTGTGCGTTCAGGGCTTCATACTCTCCACCACACTCGACTACTTCGACGAGATGGGACTGTACGCCTTCTCCAGCGGCATAAACCTGATTCTGATAGTCACCATTCTGGTATGCAACACGCTCGTAAACAAGGTCACCGGAGCGAGCCTCGACAAGGGAATAGGAGGATAAGACAATGCCTGAAATCAAATTGGAACATGTCACCAAGCGGTGGAACAAATTTTACGCCGTGGACGATTTGGACTTGGTGATTGAGGACAACGCTTTTGTCACCCTGCTCGGACCCTCCGGCTGCGGCAAAACCACAACGCTGCGCATGATAGCCGGCCTGGAGACGCCCACGAGCGGCCGCATTACCATCGGCGACAAGGTCGTGTTCGACAGCGCGCTGGGCATCAACGTGCCGGCCAACAAGCGCAGGGTCGGCTTCCTGTTCCAGAACTACGCCCTGTGGCCGAACATGACCGTGTACCAGAACATCGCCTTCGGCCTGTCAAACATCCGCGAGCCCCGCCGCCTGACCAAGCAGGAGATAGACGAGACTGTCCACCGCGTGGCGCGGGTTGTGAAGATAAACGCCTTCATGGACCGCTATCCGGCGGAGCTGTCCGGCGGACAGCAGCAGCGCGTGGCGATAGCGCGCACGCTGGCCCCCGAGCCGGCGGTGCTGTTCATGGATGAGCCGCTGTCGAACCTGGACGCCAAGCTGCGCCTTGAGATGCGCTATGAGCTACAGCGCCTGCACGTCGAGACGGGCTCGACCTTCGTCTACGTCACGCACGACCAGATGGAGGCCATGACGCTGGCAACGCAGATTTGCCTTATCAACAACGGCGTCTTGCAGCAGTACGACGCGCCGCTGACCGTCTACCACCGCCCGAACAACCTGTTCGTGGCCGACTTCGTGGGCAACCCCTCGATAAACTTCATCGAGGCCAAAGGCGCCCAGCGCGCGGACGGCGCGGTTGAGCTGACGCTGCTGGGGGACAAAAAGGCGGTGTTCACGCCCGCCGGGCCGCTGGACCTGCCCGCGTGGTTTGCCAGACGCGACGGCGAGGCCGCGGCCGCAGAGCAGGAGCACAGCAAAAAGGCCGCGGAGAAGGGCTTTGTCGAGAAGGGCAACAAGGACGAGACCTTTGTATACCACATCGACAGGGTCACGGACGAGGAGGAGGCCCCCGCCCAGACCGCGGAGCTGACGAACGAGGATCTTGTCATCGGCCTGCGCCCCGAGTTTATCGAGATTGCCGAGGGCGGCGCGCTCGACGGCGAGATTTACGGCGCGATGCCAACCGGCATGGAGAGCACGATAAAGGTGCGTGTGGGCGACTACCTGCTCACCGGCGTGGTGTTCGGCAGCACGCTGTTCAAGATTGGCGAAAAGGTCAAAATGAACATCTCCGGCGGCAACATCCTGCTGTTTGACCGCAAAAGCGGCAGACGCATCGCCGCGGGAACACTGGAATTCTAATAATCACCCCCGTGCGGCGGCATGTTCTTCATGCCGCCGCTTTTCCATTTGCGCGGCCGTCAAGAAACGCGGCGCGGGACATATCCCCCGACAAGCTGTAAAATGGAAAACTAAAACGGGGAGTGAGCACGGTGGGAAACAACACCTACGGATACATCCGCGTATCCACCAGAGAGCAGAATGAGGACAGGCAGCTTGTCGCCATGCGGGAAATGGACGTTCCGGAGAAAAATCTTTTCACGGACAGGCAGTCCGGCAAGGACTTTGACCGGCCGCAGTATAAAAAGCTGGTCCGCCGGCTTCGGGAAGGGGACCTGCTGTACATAAAAAGCATCGACCGCCTGGGGCGGGACTACGGGGAAATACTCGAGCAGTGGCGGCTGCTGACAAGGGAAAAGGGCGTGGACATCGTCGTGCTGGACATGCCGCTGCTGGACACGCGCAGGGGCAAGGACCTTATGGGCACCTTCCTCAGCGACATAGTGTTGCAGATTCTCTCCTTCGTCGCGGAAAACGAGCGCAGCAATATCCGCCGGCGGCAGGCGGAGGGCATCGCGGCGGCAAAGGCGCGGGGCGTAAAATTCGGCCGCCCGCCCAGTCCCGTGCCGGAAAATTTCATGAGGGCCTGCGCGGACTGGAGAGACAAAAAAATGTCGCTGCGTCAGGCGGCGCGCTTCTGCGCCATGCCCGTGACAACGTTTTATGAAAAAGCCGCTCAATTTGCGGAACCGGACTGAGCGCCGCCCGCTTCAAAAAGGGACAGGCCGTGACGAAATAAAAAATTTTTGCTGTAAATGCTTAATTTTCCTGACACTGGTGCCGATATGTAGGGTGTAAGCGATTGAAAAAATCACTGGTAAGACTGTCAGGAAAGGGGATAGAAGCCCTAAAGCGTGGGCGGCGCGCCCGAGGAACGGGCGCTGAGCGGTAGGTTGGAGCCTGTTTTTTCCGCGGCAGATGTAATTTTGTTTTCCACCGGCCTTGCAAACCGGTTGAAATAGCCAGCGTGCCGGACTGTTACCGTGTCCAAAGGCCACGGACCGGAACGGTGAGGCGCAAAAACAAATGACCGGA
>CATJWG010000285.1 GCA_949744165.1 uncultured Eubacteriales bacterium
CTGACCCGCCTGTTCTATGTCCTGAACGAGCAGGGCCTTCTCTCCGACGAGATAGTAACCGCCCCCGCGGACGCTATCGTCATCCCCATGACCGACGACTTGGCCTTCGCCGTGAAAACCGCCACAATCCTGCGCAACGCCGGTGTGCGCGCCCAGCTTTACACCGAGAAGAAGAAGTTCAAGGCCCGCATGAGCTACGCTGGGAAATTAAATTTCCCCTTTGCTGTGCTCATAGGCGAGGACGAGATAGCCGCCGGCACCGTTGCACTGAAAAACATGTCTACCGGCGAGCAGACGGCCCTGCCGCCCGACGAGGTTGCCCGCGTAATACTCGCCGAGGTCAACCGCCGAAATTCCGCCGCCCTCATCACGGCGAAGAAGCTATAAGCCGTGCAGCCCAGAAAGCGCAGAATAATCGCCGCCGCGCTGGCCCTTATTCTGCTTGCGTCGGCCGTGTATCTCTGGCATCCGCGCAGCTTATCCCGTTTCTGCCGTGAGCTCGACCGCGCCGCGGACGCCGCCGGCGGAATTTACCTGAGCCACAATAATCCAGACGGGGAAGGCGTCGGCCTGTGCTGCTCCGTGTACGAGACGGAACAGTTCCGGCAGACAGTTTTCGAGCTTCTGCGCTCTGCCGACCCCGACGGGGAGCAATAACAAAATATCTACAAAATTTCAGGAGTTGATTAAAAATGTTCCAATCCCGAACACACACCTGCGGCGAGCTGCGCGCGGAGAATATAGGCCAGCGCGTGAAGCTTTCCGGCTGGATGGAAAATGTGCGCGAGGTCGGCGGCAGCCTGGCCTTCGTGGTACTGCGCGACTTTTACGGCACTACCCAGCTTGTAATTGAAGACGCTGGGCTTCTGGCCCGCATAAAGGAGCTGAACAAGGAGTCCACCATATCTGTTGAGGGTACGGTGCGCGAGCGTAGCAGCAAAAATCCCAGGCAGGCCACTGGCGAAATTGAGGTTGTGCCCGGCAGCCTTGAGGTCCTCGGCCGCTGCCGCTACAACGAGCTGCCCTTTGAAATAAACCGCTCCCGACAGGCCGACGAGAGCGCGAGGCTGCGCTACCGCTATCTTGACCTGCGCAACCCCGAGGTTAAAAACAACATAATTCTGCGCTGCAATGTCGTCGCGGCGCTAAGAAACGCCATGACGGAGCACGGATTTTTGGAGATAACTACCCCCATACTAACCGCATCCTCCCCCGAGGGCGCGCGCGACTATCTGGTGCCCGCGAGAAAGCACCCAGGGAAGTTCTATGCCCTGCCGCAGGCTCCCCAGCAGTTTAAGCAGCTTCTTATGACCGCGGGCTTTGACCGCTACTTCCAGATTGCCCCCTGCTTCCGCGACGAGGATGCCCGCGGCGACCGCTCGCCGGGCGAATTTTACCAGCTCGATATGGAGATGGCTTTCGCCTCTCAGGAGGACGTTTTTGCGGTGCTTGAGGACGTTCTGCCCCCCATTTTTGCCAAATACGGCAAGTACAATACCGCCTCCCAGCCGCCCTTTGCCCGCATCCCATACCTTGAGGCCATGGAGAAATACGGCACGGACAAGCCGGACCTGCGCATTGACCTGACAGCCTGCGACCTGGGAGAGACTCTATCCGACTGCGGCTTCGCCCCATTCGCTGGAGCCACAGTCAAGGCCATAGAGGTCACAAACTGCGCGCTGACAAGAAAGCAGATAGAAAAGCTGCTGGCTGACGTTGAGGTTGTCTCCGGCGTAAAGGCGTATTGGCTGAAAACCGACGAGACCGGAGCGATAGCCGGCGGAGTGGCCAAGTTTGTGCAGGACAGGCGCGCCGCACTCGAGACAAAGCTCAGCCTTGCGCCTAATACACTTGTGGTTCTCACCGCCGGCAGACCCGCCGAGGCCCGCAAGGCCGCCGGTGCGGCGATAAAGACCTTCGGCGCGGCATGTGAGGGCCACATGGACCGCGAGAGATACGAGTTCTGTTGGATAGTTGACTTTCCCATGTACGAGACAGGAGAGGAGAGCGGCGAGCTGGAATTTTGCCACAACCCATTCTCCATGCCCAAGGGAGGATTGGACACCCTGCTTCGCGCCGAGCGTGGCGAGCTTGACCCCCTGTCCATCACTGCGGACCAGTATGACCTGGTGTGCAATGGCGTGGAGCTTTCCTCCGGTGCGGTGAGAAACCATGACCCCGAGATAATGATAAAGGCATTTGAGCTTGTGCGTTTGGGTGAGGAGGACGTCAAGGCCAAGTTCCCCGCTATGTACAACGCCTTCTGCTACGGAGCGCCGCCCCACGCGGGGATAGCCCCCGGCGTGGACCGTATGGTAATGCTCCTTGCCGGCGAGGACAGCATAAGGGAGATAATTCCCTTCCCCATGAACAAGAACGCACAGGACGTCATGATGGGTGCGCCCGGAGAAGTTACTGAGGCTCAGCTCGATGAGCTGCATATCGCAGTAGTCAAAGCAGAGGCGTAAACGCCTCTGCTTTGAGAGGATTCGCTGCACTCTGCGCCTCGCTTAGCCGCCGCAGGCGGCCAATTCGACGCGCGCTCCGCGCAGGGTGTTTGTTCGAAGCACATATCGCCGGAAAACGATTTAAATTTGTTCGCACCTGCGCCCGAGCCGCCAAAGGCGGCGACAAAGTGCCCTTGGGGTGCGGGCGCGAACTCTACGAGGTTTTAAAGGGGGATTTCCTCATGGTCACAAAGGTCCGTTCGCTGGCGCTGCACGGAATCGGAGGGTACGAGGTGTCGGTGGAGTGCTTTCTGTCCAATGGCCTGCCCTCCTTTGACGTTGTGGGACTGCCGGACGCGGCAGTGAAGGAGTCGCGCGAGCGGGTGCGCGCAGCGGTGAGAAACGCGGGCTTCACATTTCCGGTCAGCCGCCTGACAATAAACCTTGCTCCCGCGGACAAGAAAAAGGCCGGTACGGTGTACGACCTGCCGATTCTGCTGGGCATTCTCTCCGCCTCGGGAGCGGTAAAGCCCCTGCCGGACGACGCAGCCTTTATAGGCGAGCTGAGCCTGTCGGGAGAACTGCGTCCCGTACGCGGAGCGCTGCCGATGGCTTTGGCCGCGGCAAGAGCTGGAGTGCGCCGGCTGTTCCTGCCGGCGGACAACGCCGACGAGGCGTCCTTCGCCTTGGGTGTGGAGGTCTATCCGGTGAAAACCGTGGCGGGGCTCATCGCCCATCTGCGCGGCGCGGAGCTCATTTCCCCAGTAAGCGAGCCGGACATAGGCACACTTATTCCGGAGCTTCCGGACTTTGCGGACGTCAAGGCGCAGGAGAACGTCAAGCGCGCGCTGGAGGTCGCCGCGGCAGGAGGGCACAACATTCTGCTTGTCGGCCCGCCGGGCGCGGGCAAGAGTATGCTTGCTAAACGCCTGCCGTCCATCCTGCCGGACATGAGCCGTGAGGAGATGATTCAGACCACAGAGATTCACTCCGTCGCCGGAAGCACAAGCCGTGACCGCCCGCTTGTCTCGACCCGTCCCTTCCGCTCGCCGCACCATACTGTGTCCCCAACGGCGCTGTCAGGAGGAGGCTCGAATCCCCGTCCGGGCGAGATAAGCCTGGCGCACAACGGGGTGCTGTTTTTAGACGAGCTGCCCGAGTTCGGACGCGACACGCTTGACGTTCTGCGCCAACCGCTTGAGGACGGACAGGTCACCATATCCCGCGCCAGCGGTACGCTGACATTTCCCAGCCGCTTCATGCTTGTGTGCGCCATGAACCCCTGCAAATGCGGCTGGCGCGGACACCCGTCAGGCCGCTGCCGCTGCTCGGAGTTGTCCGTGCGGCAATACCGCGGCCGTGTGTCGGGGCCCATGCTGGACAGAATTGACATTTTTGTTGAGGTGCCTTCGCTGGACTTCGACGAGCTCAGCCGCCGTCCCGACGGGGAGAGCTCGTCCGAGATTAAAAAGCGTGTGAACGCGGCTCGGACGCTTCAGAATGCGCGCTTTGCCGACAGCGCCGTTTCCTGCAACGCATGCATGGAGCCGCGCCAGCTCGGCGAATATTGTGCGCTGGACGGGTCCTGCCGCGAGCTCATGCGCGGCGCCTTCGACGCCCTTGGCCTGACCGCCCGCAGCTATGACCGTATACTGCGCGTGGCCCGCACCATAGCCGACCTGGACGGTGGGGGAGACATAAAGCCACAGCACATCGCGGAAGCGGTGCAGTACAGAACATACGCATAAGCGTCAAATCAGCAGATGTGCCACTGATTTGAAAAGGCTTCGCTTCATCCTGCGCCTAACCATTTGCCGCTTTTGGCGGCAAATGGCTCGACGCTAATTCCGCGCAAAAAACGATTGAATTTTATTCGTGGTGTGTGCCGCGAAATCTGCGATGCTATTGTTTCAAAAGGAATTAAAGACATGAACGACATAATTCTGCTCAAACAGGGCGAGATTGTCCTCAAGGGCTTAAACAGAAAAAATTTCGAGCAGCGGCTCGTGTCAAACGCCGCTCGCCGTGTGCGTCCCTTCGGTAAATTCCGA
>CATJWG010000286.1 GCA_949744165.1 uncultured Eubacteriales bacterium
CCGGAGAAGATGACAATATGCGAATGATGAATAAGCCGGTCTATAAGAGCAGCGGTGAGGCGGTCGCCGCCAAAGACGGCATTCCACTGACTAAATTCTAAAAAGAACAAATAAGGTGAAAGCGGCTGCCTCCAAAGAAAGGAGGCGGCCGTTTTTTCGTGCATGGAGAAAAAGGAATTGCGAAAGCAGTCTTTGCGTCAGGGAAAGGAAAGGTAAATATCCGAAAAGGTGTACCTTTTCGGATGGATGAAATAGCAGAATCAGGAGGTCAAAAAAAGGCTTGATTTTGGGGGGATTTTGTGCTATCCTCTAAAAGATAATGAGGAATAATCCAATATCCGAAAAGGTACAGGATAACGGATAATGCTCTTGAAGGGGGTGATGATATGGCAGTTTCTCTGTTTCCACATAATCAGGCGGCATATGAGTCCGTATTGTCTATGCTCTCCGAAACGGGAAAGGCCTGCGTCATCCACCCGACGGGAACAGGGAAATCGTTCATCGGGTTCAAATACTGCCAGGAGCACCATGAAGAGCGTGTATGCTGGCTGTCGCCGTCGGAGTACATATTCAAAACGCAGTGCGAGAACCTGATTGCGGCAGGGGCGGCAGTTCCTGAGAACATTACATTCCTGACGTACGCAAAGCTGAACATGATGAGCAATGAGGAAATGTCCCAGCTGCGTCCGGACGTAATATTGCAGGACGAGTTTCATAGAGGCGGAGCACCAACGTGGCAGCATAGTCTGACACGTTTTCTGACGTTGTACCCGGAAGCGAAGCTGATAGGACTTTCAGCGACAAACGTGAGGTATCTGGACGGACAGCGTGACATGGCGCATGAGCTGTACGGCGGGTGCATAGCGTCAGAGATGACGCTTGGGGAAGCAATAGTACGCGGGATACTGAAGCCGCCGGTGTATGTGACCTGCCTTTACGCGTATCAGGAGGACTTGAAGCGTCTGGAGCAGCGGATACTGCGCGTGAAAAGCAAAGCGGCGCGAGACAGCGCGGAGAAGTACCTTGAGGCACTGCGGCGAGCGCTTTCGGAAGCGGACGGGCTGGAGGAGATTTTCCGAAAGCATATGAGGGCTCGTAATGGAAAGTACCTTGTGTTCTGCGCGGATAAGGAACACATGGATGAAATGATAGGGAAGGCGCCCGAGTGGTTTTCCGGAGTAGACGAGAAGCCGCATATATATAAAGCGTATGCGCAGGACCCCAAAACGGAAGATGCGTTCCGGCAGTTCAAGGCAGACGAGAGCGGACACCTGAAGCTGCTGTTCTGCATAGACATGCTCAACGAGGGGGTCCATGTGGAGGACGTGGACGGCGTGATATTGTTCCGGCCGACAGTATCGCCTATTATCTACAAGCAGCAGATAGGCCGTGCCCTGAGTGCTAGGAAGAATAAGAATCCGATTATTTTCGACATAGTCAATAACTTTGAGAACCTGTACAGCATCGGAGCCATCGAGCAGGAGATGAAGGCTGCGGTGGAGTATTTTGAGGCTTCCGGCGAGGGAGAGAGAATTGCCGCGGAGCATTTTCGTCTTATAGACGAGGTGCGTGACTGCCGGAGGCTGTTCGACGAGCTGGAGGAGACGCTGTCGGCGTCGTGGGACGCGATGTACAGATGCGCGAAGCGGTATTATGAGCAGTACGGGAATCTGGAAGTGCCTAAACACTACAAGACCCAAGATGGTTACTCTCTCGGGATGTGGATACAGACCCAGCGGCGTGCGCGCGCGGGAAGCGTGCCCGGCCGTCTTGATGATGAGAGAATACGAAAACTCGATGCCATCGGAATGGTATGGGGCAGCTTTTCGGATGTGTCATGGGAGAGGAACCTGTCAGAAGCCGCGAGATACAGGGAAAAGCATGGCGACCTGCTCGTTCCGAGCACCTATGTTTCGGAAACGGGAGTCGCCCTGGGGGCATGGATAGCCAGACAGAGGCAGGCGCGAAAACACGGCAGTACTCTTACGGAGAGACAAATCCGGCAGCTTGACGAGCTTGACATGGTCTGGGACGTGGGGGATGAGCTGTGGAGGAAATATTACACGGCAGCACAGGAGTACCGCAATGCCTACGGTAATCTGAACGTGCCCCTGACATACGTTACCCCAGAGGGAATCAAGCTCGGTACATGGTTGGCACGCGTTAAGATTAAGCGGGAAAATGAGACACTTTTAGAATGGCAGTACCAATCGCTGAACAAACTGGGAATGCACTGGGACGGGAAGTTCGACCGGATGTGGGAAGAAGGTTATCGCCATGCTGAGGAGTTTTTCCGTGTGCGGGGTAACCTGGACGTGCCGAGCACATTTTGCTGCGAGGACGGCTATACCCTTGGCCGCTGGATTACACGGCAGCGTCAGGCCGCTTCAAAGTATGACAGCAGCCGGATCTCACGCCTGAATGAGCTCGGGATGATCTGGGAGAAAGAGGATTCCTGGGCTTTGCGCTACTGTCTGGCCGAGCGTTACTATCGGGAGCACGGCAACTTGAAAATCCCTGGCGGGTATGTGATGGACGGAGTGTGGATGGACAAGTGGATTTCCGAAATGCGCAAGAAATACAAAAACGGTCAACTGACACGAGAGCAGATACGTGCGTTGGACCGCCTTGAGATGGACTGGGAGGGCAAACCCGAGCGCGACTGGAATATGAGGTATCAGGCGGCGAAGGAATATTACGACGCACATGGCGATTTAAGGCTGCCGCACAATACACGGGAATACCGGCAGCTGGAAACCTGGCTTGACCGGCAGAAGCAAAAGTACGACGCGGGGAAGCAAAGCCCTGAGCATTTGGAGAAGCTCCGGCAGATAGGGTTTGACCCAGAGGGATACAAGCCGAGAGTGAGACGGAGCAGGGGACCGGCCGCGTCCACGTCCGCCGAGG
Organism: uncultured Eubacteriales bacterium; assembly: GCA_949744165.1. GTDB lineage: Bacteria > Bacillota > Clostridia > Oscillospirales > Oscillospiraceae > JAMPGF01. Next base: position 2,908 of record CATJWG010000286.1, read on the forward strand.
CGGCGGTATGATTCGGGAGAACCAGAGACTGCTCAACCGGCTGAATGTAATAAGCGACGGGGTGCTTATCTACCTGATGCTGCCGCTGGCGTACTGGCTGCGGTTTTATGTAATGCCGAAGGGCATAGCAACCGTGCCGCTGTCCGGTTATCTGCGGGTCGGGATAGTAATAACGCTTGTCGAGCTGTTTACCTACGCGGCGTTCGGCCTGTACCAATCGTCGCGCAGGACGAGGATACGCGACGAGGTATCAAAGCTTCTGCGGGCAAGCCTGCTGGACATGCTGCTTCTGCTGGGTTGGCTGTTTATAGGGCACTGGACGCACTACTCCCGCTGGGTTCTGGCGCTGTTTTTTGCCATGAGCGTGGGCACGCTTGCGCTCAAGCGGATTACGGTGCGAAGAACGCTCAGGGCAATCCGAAGAAGCGGAAGGAACCAGAAGAGAGTGCTTATTATAGGCGGAGGGCAGACGGCTTGGAAGTATCTTGACGCAATCCGAGCGGACAGGGAGCTTGGTTACCAGGCTGTGGGATACATAGCAGGGAAGTCGGCGGCGGGCTTTGACGCGCCGTATCTGGGCGGATATGAAGCCTTGAAAAAGGTCTTGGAGCGCACACAGCCGGACGAAGTTATTTCCGCCATAGAGATGTTGGATTACGAACTGACGCCGCATATTATTGAGTGCTGTGAAGGTGCGGGGGTAAAGCTGTCGATTATTCCGTTTTACTCGGACTACATGCCGGCGCACCCGCAGTTTGACGATGTGAGCGGGATACCGCTGATGAATATACGGCGGATACCCTTGGACAACTTTGCCAACGCGTTTGTCAAAAGGGCGATGGACATAGTGGGTGCTCTTTTAATGCTCATTTTAGGTTCCCCGATATTACTTATCTCTGCGATTGGAATCAAGCTCACTTCTCCGGGGCCTATCCTGTTCCGTCAGGTCAGGGTAGGCAGGAACAGGAGGCCGTTTACGCTTTTGAAACTGCGGACGATGAAGATGAACTCGCAGGAGGACAGCGCGTGGAGCAAAAAAGAGGACAGCCGGCGTACACGCTTCGGCTCCATCCTTCGCAAATTGTCAGCAGATGAATTGCCACAAGCGGTAAACGTTCTGTGCGGAAAAATGAGCCTTGTAGGGCCCCGCCCAGAGCTGCCAAAGTTTGTGGACCAGTTCAAAGAGGAGATACCGCTGTACATGGTACGGCACCAGGTACGGCCGGGCATCACCGGTTGGGCGCAGATCAATGGCTTCCGCGGCGACACACCGATTAAAGCGCGTGTAGAGCACGATATCTATTATATTGAGAATTGGAGCGTTTGGCTTGATATCAAGATTCTGCTGGCGACCGTGTTCCGCGGAAAGTTTGTAAATGACGAGACGCTGAACTAAGCGGAGAAAAGTTGAGGGCCGTCCTTTGGAAAAGGGCGGTGGGTCCAGGACAAAGCCCTGGTGGGTTTGGGCGAAGCCCAACAAATAACCGCTCGAAAAAGCACAC
>CATJWG010000287.1 GCA_949744165.1 uncultured Eubacteriales bacterium
CTGCGTACTTGGCATCTGCAAGCGCATCGACTTCGGCGGCGTTGACATGACCTACAACAACTTCAAGAACAAGAGCTATGCCGCCCCCCAGTGGGATACAATCCCCTCTATCCTTCAGGAAAAGGTGGACGCCAACGAGCTTGGCATCAAGACTGGCAAGGGCTTTTATGACTACACGGGCCGCGACATCGAGGAAGTTAAGGCAAAGCGCGACAAACAGCTGTTTGAGATTTTCCGTGTAACCAAGAAGTTCATGGCGGACCCCGTATAAGAGCTTCACTTCAGAGGCCGCTGTGCGGCCTCTGAAGTGAGAATTTGAATTTGAAGCCGCTGTGCGGCGGCTTCAAATTCACAAATCATAGTAGAGTATGACCCGAGCTGCGCGCGATGGCTTACGGCGCTTCGTTCTGCGCCTTGCTCCTCGCCCGCGCGGCGGCCAAGGACATTGCTGCGCTCGCTCTGCGAAAAGTTTTTTTCCAGAGGCGTGCATCCGCGGAAAACAGATTTAATTTTACTCGCGGCGCTTCGTGCGCGAAGTCTGCGACGCCTTCGTGGTTTATAGTCCGGGGCAGGGCCCTGCCCCGGTACTTTTATAATCTTTGAGTCATTGTTTTTAGAAAGAGATGGCCCCTTTGGGGTGTGTCCCGCAGTTTAAGTGCGGGCGGAATTACAGGAGTGTGATTTTTTATGGATGCGTCGATTATCATCGGTATAGCCCTGTCACTGATTGTCATTGTCGGACTTTCCATCTATACCGGTGCGAAAAAATCCGGCGGCAAGAAGGAGGGCATTTCCTCCGCAGTTGTCGCGGGTCTTATAATGGGCACTCTCGTCGGAGGCTCCTCCACAGTCGGTACAGCTCAGCTGGCTTATAACTACGGCATGAGCGCGTGGTGGTTCACCCTCGGCGGCGGCATCGCCTGCCTCATCCTGGCTCTGGTTTACGTCAAGCCCCTGCGCCGCAGCGGTTGCTCCACGCTTGTGGGCATGGTTGACCACGAGTATGGCCACAAGGCCGGCCTTGCCGCAACTATCCTCAACTCTGTCGGTACCTTTATCAACATACTCTCCCAGCTTTTAGCGGCCTCCGCCGTCGTGCTGGTTGTCTGGCCCACCATGGGAACAGTTTGGACAATAATCCTTGCCGCAGTATTCATGATACTGTACGTCGTGTTCGGAGGCGCCAAGGGCGCGGGTGTGGTCGGCATACTCAAGCTTGTGCTGCTGTATGTCTCAATGGTAACCTGCGGAATCCTGGCCCTGAACCACGTCGGCGGCATCTCCGGTTTAAGCGCCGCGGTTTCTACTTTCAGCGCTGAACTGGGCCGCGACTTCTCCAGTCTGTTCTGCCGCGGCTTCGGCACTGACGCCGGCGCGTGCGTCAGCCTTATCCTCGGTGTTCTTACAACCCAGACCTACGCCCAGGCCGTGCTCTCCGCCAAATCTGACGGCCACGCCAGAGCCGGCGCGCTTATCAGCACCTTCCTGATACCCCCAATAGGCGCATTCGGCATCATAGTCGGCCTGTACATGCGCACCGTCACCGACCCCAGCGTTTTTGTGGCCAAGACCGCGCTGACAAGCTTCATCCTCGGTTATTCCGGTATGCCTGGACTGCTGGCAGGCATTATTCTCGGTACGCTTTTCATTGCCTCCGTCGGCACTGGCGCGGGCCTCGCCCTCGGCATCGCCACGGTTATTAACCGAGAGCTGATACAGGGCGGAAAGTCCGAGCATAAGCTCAGCGCTGATGTGATAAACAAGCTGCTTATCATCGTCGTGCTCGCTCTGGCCACGGCCCTGAGTTGCACGCCTATAGGAGACACAATACTTAAGTTCGCCTTCCTGTCCATGGGTCTGCGCGGCTGCACGGTGTTCGCGCCGCTGTGCTTCCTGATATGGGCAAAAGGCAAGGTAAACGGAAACTACGCCTTGGCCTCCATTGTGGGTGGCTCCGTTGTGGCGCTTATCCTCGGCGCAATGAATCTGTTTAATGTTATCGACCTCCCCTGCGACGCAGTGTTCCCCGGTGTTGCGGTCGGCTTGGTGATAATGTTCATAGGCTTGGCCGCGGGAAACAAGAATCCCGAATCCAAGCTCCAGAATTAAAAATTGCAAAAAAGGGCAGGGCTTTCGCCGTGCCCTTTTTTGCAATTTTTTGACAGCGTATAATGGCCGCATATATGGAGAAGATAAAGCAGAAACCATAAAAAAGGAGCGTTGAACATGATCATGGACCGCATCGCCCTGATACTGGCCATCATCGGCGGCCTCAACTGGGGCTGCATAGGGCTTTTCCGTTTCGATCTTGTGGCTTATCTTTTCGGCGGTCAGACGGCCACTGTCAGCCGCGTGATTTACACCATTGTCGGCCTTGCCGCAATCTGGTGCATATCCCTTCTGTTCCGCCAGCGCCTGGCGGAGGACAGATAAAAACCCAAAGGCCGCCCACAGGGGCGGCCTTTGGGTTTCAGCTTTGAATGCAGCCGGCTTTTGACTTTCTGAAATATACCGCGTACACCGCCGCAAAGGACAGCAGCTGCGCCAGCATCACTCGGAGTACCTGCATCTCATCCACTCCGCTGTCCGTGACGACATGGAGCAGATTTGTAGCTATGCAGTTATTGAAAAAATGGTCCGCCATTCCGGCGTAAAGGCTGCCCGTCATTTGAAACAGCAGCGCCCACTTTATTCCCATGAACCCCGCAAGGATTACATAGCCTGCGCTAAAGACCGCAAAAGCGGCCGCTCCCATACTCCCGTCCATAAGTCCGCGAAGGGGCGTGACAATATGCCAAAGTCCAAAAAGAAGAGCCTGAAACAACATCGCCGTTTTCAGTCTGTGGTCAGAGGCCACAAGCGAGGCAAAAAGTCCCCGAAAGGTTCCCTCCTCCATGACTACGTTAATTACGTTGAACATCACGCACATGAGTATATATCCAATGCCCGTGCGAGCAACCGCATCGCCTGTCAGGGAAAAGCCGCTTACAAAAAACTCCAGCCTCACAGCCTGCCCCTGCCGGACGAGGATAAACATCTCCGCCAGATATGCGGCAGAAAACGCCACTGTCCCCATAGCAAGCCCAATACCGGCAGAGCGCAGGGCATTCTCAGACGCAAAGCCAATATCCGCCCATCTCCACCCCAGCAGACGCACAGCAAGCCACAGCGCAGCAATCCCGAGCACCTTATTGATAAAATTCTCCCCTAAAACACTCTCGTCCGTCCGAATAAAAAGCGCCTCAGCACAATGAACCGCCAGCAGAAGCGTGAAAATGAGTACGCAGCTCAAAACGCTGTTTTTAAGAAATTTATCCCTCATAAAAACCTCTTATAGTGCGCGCACCAAGTACCGCTAATAAGAATCAGTATTCATACATAAAAGAACGCCGCCCTGTGGCGGCGTTCTTTTGTTTGATTTACAGCTGCTTCTGAGCGTTAATCTTAACGCCGGGGCCCATGGTGGAGGCAGTGACACAGGACCTGATATACTGTCCCTTTGCCGCTGCGGGCTTGGCCTTGATGATGGCGGTGATAAGTGCGCTGTAGTTTTCAAACAGCTTATCCGCGCCAAAGCTGACCTTGCCTATCGGGCAGTGGATTATGTTGGTCTTGTCCAGACGGTACTCAATCTTACCGGCCTTGGCCTCCTTGACTGCGTTGGTGACGTTCGGGGTCACGGTGCCGGCCTTGGGAGAGGGCATCAAGCCCTTGGGGCCGAGAACCTTACCAAGACGTCCGACGGTTCCCATCATGTCGGGAGTGGCGATAACGGTGTCGAACTCGAACCAATTTTCCTTCTGAATCTTCTCGACAAGGTCCATACCGCCGGCATAGTCTGCGCCTGCGGCCAGCGCCTCCTCCTTCTTGTCGTCCTTGCAGAAAACAAGCACACGCACGGTCTTGCCGGTACCGTTGGGCAGCACTATCGCGCCGCGGACCTGCTGGTCGGCGTGACGTCCGTCAACACCCAGCTTGACGTGCAGCTCAACGGTCTCGTCAAACTTGGCCTTGGAGGCCTTGGTGACAAGCTCAAAGGCGTCCTTCGCCTCGTACAGGGTTGCTTTATCTATAAGCTTCGCGCTTTCTTTGTAATTTTTACCTCTAAACACTTCGTTTTCCTCCTTGAATTGTGGTTAATCGGAATAATCCTCCCACTTGCGGGCTGGGGCAACACTCGTCACCCCGCCCCAAGGGATCAGTCGCCGACGACGACGCCCATGCTGCGGCAGGTGCCGGCTATCATACTCATGGCCGACTCGATACTCGAGCAGTTGAGGTCCACCATCTTCTGCTCGGCTATCTTGCGCACGTCCTCCTTGCTGATGGTGGCGACCTTGTCCCTCTGGGGGACGCCGGAGGCGGTCTCGATGCCGCAGGCC
>CATJWG010000288.1 GCA_949744165.1 uncultured Eubacteriales bacterium
GGGCGGCTTTCAGCTTTATGTTTTTACTGCACGCATATCCACTGCTCGGTCGTGAATTTGTTGAGCACCCACTCGCCGTTGAAGCGGCCGACGCCGCTTTTCTTCTCCGCGCCGAACATCACATGCGGCTCGTCGCCTATCGACTGGTCGTTTACATGTACCATGCCGCTTTCAAGGCGCTGCGCCACCTTCATTGCGTTATAGCGGTCAGCGCCAAACACACTGTTGGACAGGCCGTATATTGTGTCGTTTGCAATGGCCACGGCCTCGTCCTCGTCCTTCGCACGCATTATGCTGCACACGGGTCCAAACATCTCGTTCTGCGCTGCGGGCATGTCGTTTGTCACGTCCGCGAGCAGCCACGGGTGTATAACGTTGCCCTCCGTCCTGCCCTGAACGAGTACGCGCGCGCCCGCTTTAATTGTCGCGCCTATGAGTTCATCGCAGTGGCGCACCTGAGAGGCGTTGATAATGGGCCCGATAAAAACCTCTGGGTCCGCCGGGTTTCCGGCCTTGAGCGCCCGTACCTTTTCGGCAAAAATATTGCAGAATTTGTCATAACTGTCCCCCACCGCAACAATGCGGTTAAGCCCCATGCAGACCTGTCCCTGATTGAAGTACGCCCCCTTTATCGCAAGCTCCGCGGCGCGCTCAAGGTCCGCGTCGGGCAGCAGAATCATGGTGTTGTTTCCGCCCAGCTCCAGTGAGACGTCCTTAATCTCCGCCCCGGCCTTCGCTCCTATGCGCTGTCCGACCTCCGTGGAGCCTGTGAACGACACCATCGCCGAGAGCGGATGCTCCACAATGTAGTCGCCAATCTCGCTGCCGCTGCCGGCCACGACGTTCAGCAGCCCCTTCGGAAAGCCCGCCTTTTCAAACATCTCCGCGATTACAAAGCCCGAGGCGGGAGTGTCGGACGCAGCCTTGAGCACAACACCGTTACCCGTCGCAATAGCCGGAAGCACCGAGCGCAGCGCCAGAATAAAGGGCACGTTCCACGGCGCTATCACAGTTATGATGCCCTTCGGCTTGCGGAACACAAAATTATCCTGCCCTGGCACATCTGACGGCTGAATTTTGCCCTCAAGCATATACGGGAAAGACATGAAATAGCGCACAAACTTCGCCGAATCGCCCACCTCATACATGCGCTTAGGCAAAATAGCGCCCTGCTCGCGCAACAGGCACTCGTCTATCACGGGAGCGCACTCGCGCGTGACCTGCAACAGGCGCTCAAACAAGTCCACCTTCTCGCCAGGCAGAGTCTTTTCCCACAGACTCTGCGCCGCAGCCGCGGCCGCGTAAGCCTCGTCCACATCCGCTCGGCTGGCCGAGCGGTAGGAGTACAAAAGCGCTCCGCTGTAAGGGTCCCTGTTTTCAAGAATCCTCTCACCCGTCCCCTCGCGCCACTGTCCGTTTATATACTGCTTGTCGTATGCCTTCATGTCCTGTCCTCCTTCACTTATCCATTCGCAGCACAGCCTTTACCACCCTGCCGCTTCCGCTGTCGTCAAATGCGCGGTTTATATCCTTGAAATCGTAAAACGTGATAAGCCTGTCAAACGGGAAGCGTCCCTGATGGTAATAATCCAGCAGTTCCGGAATAAACACCTGGGGAAGCGAGCAGCCCTCCACAAGTCCGGCCAGCGTCTTTACCTGGCCCATGAGCTCGTTTTCCACATTTATCGTCAGCGTCTGAGTCGCGCCGAGTATAACGCACGTGCCCAGCGGGCGCGTACAGTTCAGACTCTGACGCACGCACTCGCCCGAGCCTGTGCAGTCCACGGCATAGTGTGCGCCCTCCCCGCCCGTCAGCTCGCGCACATGCTCAATCACATCTTCGCACTCCTTAGCGTTCACCGCCGCCGTCGCTCCCAGCTCCAGCGCAAGCTCAAGGCGCGATGGCACCACGTCGCAGGCTATGATTGTCGTGCAGCCGGCTATCCTTGCCGCCATAACCGCGCTCAGGCCCACGGGGCCGCAGCCGGTTATGAAAAGACTATCACTCGGCCTCGGCTTAATATAGTTGAGCACCGCGCCCGCGCCGGTCTGTATACCACACCCCATTGGCGCAGCCAAGGCGGGGTCAATGTCCTCCGGCAGTGGGACTATGTTGTTGACATGCACCACTGCGTGCGTTGCAAACGCCCCCTGCCCAAAAAATGAGGACACCGGCTTTCCGTCCTTATGCAGACGCTTTGTGCCGTCAAACTGCACTCCGCCGAAATTGAGCCGCCGGTTTTCACGGCAGCCGTAGGGCCGACCGGTGCGGCACGCCTCACACACGCCGCAATAGCCATAGGAAAAGCCAACCTTATCCCCCTGCTTGAGTCCGGTCACACCCGGTCCTGTCTCAAGCACCTCGCCGCAGCCCTCATGCCCGAATACTGCGGGCAGGGGTACGGGAATTATCTGCCGGCGCGCCACCTCGTCCGTGTGGCAGACACCGCAGGCGATTATCTTCACAAGGACCTCGTTCTGCTTCGGCGGGTCGAGCTCCATATCGACTATGCGAAACTCTTCACCCGTCTTTTCAATCACTGCGGCCTGAATTTTCACACTATACCTCCTCCAAAAGCTGGACGCCAGTCACAGCCCTGCCTGTACCAGCGCAAAATTGTATACAATTCACTTTTATTTTAACTCTAATCCCTCCATAAGAGTTTGTCAACAGCTTTTCCTTATAAGCCGAGGCTTTTGTGTGATTGCAATAAATCCCGGAGCCTCATTCTATGAATTTTACCGGGCGACACAAATTTGCTTTATCTGCCGCTATGTGCTATAATTGCCGCAATATCGCAATATGCGGGGCTTTATGGGAGGTGCCGGCTAATGCACGCAGACAGTCAGGCGCAGCGTCTTGCAATACATATCCAGGATACCTATGGCACTCCGCCGGAATATCTTTGGGAGAGGTATCCGGATTATGCGGTATACCGGCATCCGGCAAGCCAGAAGTGGTACGCGGTAGTCATGAACATACCCTCAAGCCGTATAGGGCTTGAGGATGAGCGGCGCGTGGAAATAATGAACCTGAAATGCGGCCATGTCCTGCTCGGCTCCCTGCTAAATGAACAAGGTTTCTACCCTGCCTATCATATGAGTAAGGGAAGCTGGGTCTCCGTCCTCTTGGACAGCACCGTCCCCGACGAAAAGCTTTTCTCCCTGCTTGAGCTGAGCTACGACTCCGTATCCCCAAAACGCACAAAACGCCGTGAATAATAAAAACCAGGGCAAATCCGCCGGTAAGCGGATTTGCCCTGGTTTTTTTCTCGAATTTTCCTGCAATGAAGGCTGCCGCGGGCGCCTTCACTTGTGATATCACACGGTTCCCTGCCACTTCATGGCCTCGGCCACCTTAAGGAAGCCGGCGATGTTCGCTCCGGCGACGAGGTTGCCCTCCATGCCATAGTCCGCGGCGGCCTTGGCGGCGGCCTTATAGATGTTCACCATGATGTCGTGCAGACGCTCATCCACCTCGTCAAAGGTCCAGGACAGGCGCAGGGAGTTCTGGCTCATCTCCAGGCCGGAGGTGGCCACGCCGCCGGCGTTTGCTGCCTTCGCGGGCCCAAACAGCACGCCCGCGCCCTGAAGCTTCTCCACTGCCTCAGGAGTACAGGGCATGTTCGCGCCCTCGGCCACAGCAAAGCAGCCGTTGGCAATCAGCGCCGCAGCACCGTCGGCATCCATCTCGTTTTGTGTGGCGCAGGGCAGCGCGATATCGCAGGGCACGGTCCAGATGCCGCGGCAGCCCTCTACATACTTCGCTGTGGGAACATAGTCCAGATAGGTCTTGATACGCTCGCGCTTCTGCTCCTTGATAACCTGTACAACCTTATAGTCGATACCGTTGTCATCGACAATGTAGCCGTTGGAGTCACTCATTGCAACAACCTTGCCTCCAAGTTGGGTGGCCTTCTGATTGGCATAAGTGGCGACGTTGCCGCTGCCGGAGATGACGACGCGCTTGCCCTCAAATGACTTGCCTGCCGCTGCAAGCATCTCCTTGGTAAAGTAGCACAGGCCGTAGCCGGTGGCCTCCGTGCGGGCCAGAGAGCCGCCGGAGAGCACGTTTTTACCTGTGAGCACGCCGGTGAACTCGTTGCGCAGGCGCTTGTACTGGCCGAACAGGTAACCAATCTCGCGGCCGCCGACGCCAATATCCCCCGCGGGCACGTCGGTAAACTGGCCGATGTGCTTGGAAAGCTCGGTCATGAACGACTGGCAGAAGCGCATAATCTCCGCGTCGCTCTTACCCTTGGGGTCAAAGTCGGAACCGCCCTTGCCGCCGCCCATGGGCAGGCTGGTCAGGGAGTTTTTGAAAATCTGCTCAA
>CATJWG010000289.1 GCA_949744165.1 uncultured Eubacteriales bacterium
GTGCCAAGCGCAAAGGTCATCACCGCAATTACCCAGGAGGAAATGCGGGAAAATATCTTCACAAATATTGACGGCGCCGTTTTCCTGTAATATGATATAACATCATGCGGAAGGCAGGACCGATTTCGGAGGCCTTTGGCCGCTGCCCGATTGACAGCGGCCGTGCGGCGCCAAAAGCGAAAGGAGTCAATAAAAAAATATGACCGGTTCAATGTACGCGGCCATCGCTGGCCTGAAAACACATATGCAGAACCTCAATGTTATAGGAAATAACATTGCCAACGTAAACACCCAGGGCTACAAAGCCAGCCGCGCGGTATTCAAAACCTCAATTTACACCACCCTGTCCGGCGGCTCAAACGGTACTGCCGTCGCCGGTGGCCGCAACCCGTCCCAGATAGGCTATGGCTCTAACGTTGCCAACGTCGGTATAGACATGTCCACCGGTAACTACACCGTCACCGGCAACCCCACCGACATCATGCTCGACGGCGCCGGATTCCTGATGGTAGGCGACAAGGAGATTGCCAAGAACTTTGACGGCTCGGCAAACGACGTCAATGTGCTCAAATCCCTTGACCTGACCCGCGTGGGCGATATCGAGTTCAAGTCCGACGGATACCTCTGCAACGGCGACGGCCGCCCGGTTTACGGTTTCCTTGTCGTTGGTACTTGGGGCACGGGCGAGTACGGAATGGAAAATGCTCCCGAGGGCACCAAGGAAGGGGACCCTGTCTACAGCGACCAGCTTGTTCCGATACGTGTTCCGCGCGTATACAACGACGGAGGGACGATTCAGATAGGCTGGCCGGGCCAGGATATACGCGGAGTTGAAGGCGACAACGTCGATGAGGACGCAAACGAGAAAAAATGGTTGCTTGACTATGGCTCATATGTAGACGCAGACGGAAACATTATAGAGTCCACCTATGAGCAGGCAAGTCTCACCGGCATCACCATTGACCGCACCACCGGCATCATCACCGCGACCTGCGGCGACAGAAACAACGAGATAATCGAGATTGGCTGCATCGCCCTTGGCACCGTGACCAACCCCAATGGTGTGACCAACCTTGGCAACAACTATTACAAGGCCGGCGAGGGCTCCGGTGAGCTGAGAGTTTCCCTGATAGGCGGCGCTGCCAGTACTATCGGAGTTACCCACATTAACCAGGATATGGCCCTTGACGACGACCCCGACAATCCAAATCCGGACCCTGACGATGAGAATGACGGTCCCCCTGATGCACTGCGCGTGCGCGACAGCGACACCGAGATGATTTCCAACGGCCTTGAGATGTCCAAAACTGACCTGGCCCAGGAGATAGCCAACATGATAGTTACCCAGCGCGGCTATCAGGCAAACACCAGAATTATCACCGTGACCGACTCCATGCTTGAAGAGCTGGTCAACATGAAGCGCTGATAAGAATTTATAAGGGCGCGGCAGGGGCGGAGCCCCCGCCCTCTGCCGTACCTGAACCGTGCTCCCATTGACGGGGGAAGGAGATTTGCCATGATCGTACTTACGAAACGCAATCACGAGAAATTTTTGGTTAACCACCTGCAAATCGAGTGCATCGAGTGCATCCCCGAGTCCAAGATAGTCATGATGAACCATGACTATTACCTTGTGAGGGAGAGCACGGACGAAATAATTGAAAAAATCGCGCAGTATAATGCCAAGGTTATGGATATCCAGCGCGCGATAACCATCGAGGATAAGCGATAGTATAAAATCCCCGGGCGGGACCAGTCACGTCCGGATGGAGGTAGATATAAGCTATGAACCTAACCTATATAATCGGCGTTATCGGCGCCATCGTAGTTATGCTGCTGGGCATTGTGCTGGGCATCAATATCGGCCCCGCGGCAAAGGCGGCGGAGCTGCCGATGTTTACTTTGACGTTGAAAAACCTCTGGAACTTCTTCGACGCGGCCAGTATCTTCATAACGATAGGCTGTACGATATTCGTCGTTGTCTCCAGCTTCCCGGGCAGCGCGCTGAAGAATGTTCCCAAGCATTTCAAGGTCATCCTCAATTCCAAAAAGTTTAACCCTATGTACTACATAGACCAGCTTGTTGAGCTGGCGCAGACAGCACGTAAAAACGGACTTTTGTCCCTGGAGGAAAAGGCCAACGAGCAGGATGACCCCTTTTTCAAGCAGGCGATAATGCTCATAGTCGATGCTAACGACCCCGATAAGGTCAAGGCAATTCTTGAAAATGATATTGAATGCATGTCTGCCAGGCATGAGGATGCCGCGGGCATGTATGATAAAGCCTCCTCGGTCGCGCCGGCCTTCGGTATGGTCGGTACGCTCGTGGGACTTATAAACATGCTTAAATCCATGAGCCTTGATGGCGGCGGTGCGTCCGACCTCGGTACAAACATGGGTACCGCGCTTATCACCACGCTGTACGGCTGTATTCTGGCCCACGTTTTTTTCGGCCCCATAGCCCAGAACCTGCGTGTGCGTGACAGCGAGGAGGTTCTGTGCAAGGAGATTATTGTCGAGGGCATAATGTCCATTCAATCCGGCGAAAACCCCAAGGCCCTTAAGGAAAAGCTGCTGACCTATATGGACCAGAGCCAGCGCGACAGTGACGGAGGAGAAGGCGGCAAGGCAAAAAAAGGCAAGAAGGGTAAAGGCGGCGGAGACGAGGAGTAAATCCCAGTACCAAATCCGCAGTGAGGAGTTGATAGCTTCATGAAGAAAAAGAAAGGCGGCGGAGGCGGCGGCGCAAACTGGATGGACACCTACGGCGACATGGTCACGTTGCTGTTGTGCTTTTTCGTGCTGTTGTACTCGATGTCCACCATAAGTGAGGAAAACTGGAAAGCTCTGGTCATGAGCTTTAACCCTGAAGCCAGAACGACCCAGACAGAGATTGTCGGCGGCAACAACGGTCCGAGCTCCGACCCTGAGAATGTCGGCGGAGATAATCCCATACCCGATTTCGACATGGAGGCCGCGCAGGAAGAAGTGGACAACATGATTCTTGCCCTGTATGAGGCCCTTCAGGAATATTCCCAGGAGGAGGGCATGGCAAATGTTCTTTCCGTGGAAATGGATGGCGGCAAGGTGTATGTCAAGTTTAACGAAACAACCTTTTTCGCAGGTGACGAATACGCGCTTTTGCCGGAGGCAGAGGAAATTCTCTCCCGCGTGTGTACGTTTTTGGACACGGCTAAAGACGCTATTGAGGAGATACGTATTCAGGGCCACACCGCTCAGGCCAATCCCGACCGGCGCAACAACCCGACCGTGGACCGTTTTCTGGCGAGCAACCGCGCGACAAATGTGCTGCTTTATATTCAGACCAACAGCAGCATTCTGCCTGCACGCCTTGTAAGCGAGGGCATGGGCCAGTGGCGCCCCATTGCCAGCAACGATACCGCCGAGACTCGTGCGCTCAACCGCCGTGTTGAGATGATAATCAGCGGCCGCGATATTGAGCAGGAGCTGCTCGGCAATTCTATTGAGAGCTATATAACGATAACCGGCGAGGATGATTAAAGTTCTTCAGTCGGAGCCGCGGCGTCCGTGCCGCATAACGCGCCGCGCTTTACGCACGCGTGCGCAAAGCGCTTTCAAGCGCATAAATTGGCGTATCAGGTGAGGTGATTCGATGTCGGAGGTTTTGTCACAAAGTCAAATAGACGCACTGTTAAGCTCCATGCGCAGCGGTGACAA
>CATJWG010000290.1 GCA_949744165.1 uncultured Eubacteriales bacterium
CAAGGTGGAGCGGGTGAAGGGAATCGAACCCTCGTATCCAGCTTGGAAGGCTGGTGTTCTACCATTGAACTACACCCGCAAGCCTAAAGATTGTAACATCTAACTTTTATGTTGTCAAGATGTTTTCGTCAAAAAAATGGGCGAATTCTCTCAAAATCAGGGAACGGCGGCATTGAGACCGTTCCCTGATTGTGCTTTAGCCGTGGTATAATTTCTGTATCTGATACCGAGGCTCATACGTAATATTTACGCCGATTCTCTGAAATAGATTTTCATCCACATGCGAGAGGATTACGGAGGAGTGGGCCTCGCAGCCACGCAGCATGTAAAGCTGCTCCATGGCAAGCTCCGCCATGGGATTAGTTACGGCGCTTATCGACAGGGCGATGAGCGTTTCGTCCGTGTGCAGGCGAGGGTTGCGGTTGCCGAGATGCTCGACCTTCAGGTGCTGTATAGGCTCAATGACGCTCGGGGAGATGAGCATGAGCTTTTTGTCGATGCCTGCGAGAGCTTTTAGGGCGTTGAGCAGGCAGGCCGACGAAGCTCCGAGCAAAGATGAGGTTTTGCCTGTGACGATTTTGCCGCCGGGCAGCTCGAGCGCAACGGCGGGGCCTTCTGTTGCCTCGGCGCGGGTAAGCGCCGCGCCTATAACGGGACGGTTGCCCGCGCTTATGCCCAGAGAATTCATGATAAACTCTATTTTAGTCAGCTCCGATTGGGTAGACAGGCCCTGACGCATGGCGCAGGCAGTGGCGTAGTAGCGACGGATTATCTCCTGACGTGAGGCTTCGCAGCAGGCTTCGTCGTCGAAAATGCAGCAGCCGACCATGTTCACTCCCATATCCGTAGGGCTCTTATAGGCGCTCTCACCCCAGATGCGTTGGAGTATGGCGTTGAGCACGGGGAAAACCTCCACGTCGCGGTTGTAGTTGACCGTGGTCTCGCCGTAGGCTTCAAGGTGAAAGGGGTCAATCATGTTTACGTCGTCAAGGTCTGCCGTCGCGGCCTCATAGGCGAGGTTGACGGGGTGCTTTAGGGGGAGATTCCATATTGGGAAGGTTTCAAACTTGGCGTAGCCGGCGGAGACGCCGCGCTTGTGCTCATGGTATAACTGGCTTAAGCAGGTGGCCATCTTTCCGCTTCCGGGGCCAGGGGCGGTAACGACTATCAGGGAGCGCGTGGTCTCGATATAGTCGTTGCGGCCGTAACCCTCATCGGAGACAATGAGCGGGATGTTGGAGGGATATTCGGGGATGATGTAGTGTCTGTATACCTTTACTCCGAGGCTGTCAAGCCGCTGGCGGAACAGCTCCGCGGCGTGCTGGCCGTTGTAGTGGGTTATCACCACGCTGCCGACGTAGAGCCCGCGGTCGCGGAAAGCGTCGATGAGGCGCAGTGTATCTTCGTCGTAGGTTATGCCCAGGTCTCCGCGCAGCTTGCTGCGTTCGATGTCGTTGGCGGAGATTGCGATGACAATTTCCGCATCGTCACGCATTTCCATGAGCATGTTTATCTTGCTGTCCGGCTGGAAGCCGGGCAGGGTGCGCGAGGCGTGAAAGTCGTCAAAAAGCTTGCCGCCGAACTCCAGATACAGCTTGCCGCCGAACTGGCTTATCCGCCGGCGTATGTTTTCCGACTGCAACTTAAGATATTTACCGTTGTCAAAGCCCGTCTTTATCATAATGCTATTCTCTCCGTTTTACACACGTATGCGCCGCTGGAAAACAGCGGCAGCTTAAAATATAATACAACAAAGCTCGCCTTGTTTCAACAGCTTTACGTGGGAAAATTTTATAAAAATTCATAAGTGCGCCTGTTGGGGGTTATTGCTTAATTATTGTATGTGTGTTAAAATAAACATTCACAGCCGCGGATACTGCGGCGCATACGCGATATGGAAGGTAAGATAAATGGGGATTTTTACGAAGATGTTCGGCACCTATTCTGACAGGGAGCTTAAAAAGATAAATCCGATAATAGACCAGATTGAAGCGCTTGACGCGGAGTATTCCGCGATGAGCGACGAGCAGCTCAAGTCCAAGACGCCGGAGTTTCGCCAGCGGCTTGAAAACGGTGAGACGCTTGATGATATTCTGCCAGAGGCCTTTGCTGCGGTGCGTGAGGCGGCCTGGCGTGTGCTGGGAATGAAGCCCTTCCGCGTGCAGCTTATCGGCGGCCTGGTGCTGCACCAGGGCCGCATTGCCGAGATGAAAACCGGCGAGGGCAAAACCCTTGTGGCGGTGCTGCCGGCCTACCTCAACGCCCTCGAGGGCAAAGGCGTTCACATCGTTACGGTCAACGACTACCTCGCCCGCCGCGACAGCGAGTGGATGGGCAAGGTTCACCGCTTCATGGGGCTCGAGGTCGGCCTTATTGTCCACGGATTGAGCAGCGACGACCGCCGCAAAGCTTACAACGCGGACATCACCTACGGCACCAATAACGAGATGGGCTTTGACTACCTGCGAGACAACATGGCAATTTATAAGCAGAACATGGTCCAGCGCGGGCACAGCTTCGCCATAGTCGACGAGGTGGACTCCATACTCATAGACGAGGCGAGAACCCCGCTTATAATCTCCGGACAGAGCGATGAGAGCACGGACCTCTACCGCCAGGTGGAGGACTTTGTCGCGCGACTGCGCTGCAAGGTTTATGCCAGCGTGGACGAAAAGCAGGAGGAGGACGAAGCGCTTGACGCCGACTATGTCGTTGACGAGAAAGCGCGCACGGCCACGCTCACGGCCCGAGGCATTTCCAAGGCGGAGCAGAGCTTTGGCCTGGAAAACCTTGCTGACCTTGAAAACGCTACGCTCAGTCACCACATCAACCAGGCGCTCAAGGCCCACGGGGTTATGAAGCGCGACATTGACTACGTCGTTAAGGACGGCGAGGTCATAATAGTGGACGAATTTACCGGCCGCCTCATGCTCGGCCGGCGCTACAGCGAGGGACTGCACCAGGCGATTGAAGCCAAAGAGCACGTGACCGTGGCCAACGAGAACAAGACGCTGGCCACGATAACCTTCCAGAACTATTTCCGTATGTACGGCAAGCTCTCGGGCATGACGGGCACGGCCGTGACGGAGCAGGAGGAGTTTGTCTCCATTTACGGTCTGGATATCATCGAGATACCCACAAACAGGCCCCTGGCGAGAATCGACAACCCAGACGTGGTGTACAAGAACGACGCGGGGAAAAACCGCGCTATAATAGAGCAGATAAAGACCTGTCACGAAAAGGGCCAGCCTGTGCTGGTTGGTACGGTGTCTATTGAAAAGAGCGAATATATCTCCAAGCTTTTGCAGCGCACGGGGATAAAGCACAATGTGCTCAACGCGAAAAACCATGAGCGCGAGGCGGAGATAGTCGCGCAGGCGGGTAAATACGGTGCTGTCACCATAGCGACGAACATGGCCGGACGCGGCACCGACATCATGCTCGGCGGTAACGCGGAGTATCTTGCCAAGGCGGACCTGAGAAAGGCGGGTTACGCCGAGGCAGTGATAGCCGAGGCCACGGGCTACGCCGAGACGGATAATGAGGAAATTCTTTCAGCGCGCAAAATGTATGCCGAGCGCATGGACGAGCACAAAAAGGTCACCGCTGAGGAGGCTGAGCGCGTGCGTGCAACCGGAGGACTGTACATTTTGGGCACCGAGCGGCACGAGTCGCGGCGCATAGATAACCAGCTTCGCGGCCGTGCCGGCCGTCAGGGAGACCCAGGAGAGAGCCGGTTTTTCATCGCCATGACGGACGATATTATGCGTCTTTTCGGCTCTGAGCGCGTTATAGGCATGATGGAGACGCTTGGGCTGGACGAGGACACACCAATAGACAACAAGATGCTCTCAAACGCCATAGAGCAGGCGCAGAAAACTGTTGAAAGCCGCAATTTCCAGACCCGAAAGGCAACGCTGGAGTACGACGACGTGATGAACCAGCAGCGCCAGCTTATCTATGAGCAGAGATATAAGGTGCTCAACGGCGAGGACGTAAAGAACAATGTCCAGAGCATGGTCAGGGACCTGATAAAAGAGACGGTGGGCACCGTGCCGCCGGAGAATCAGGCCCATCTGGACGAGACGCTCGCTCCGCTTGAGAAGCTTTTCCTGCGTCGGGGCGCCGTGCAGTACAGGGAGGGCATGGACGTTGCCGAGGTCGAG
>CATJWG010000291.1 GCA_949744165.1 uncultured Eubacteriales bacterium
CATACCAACATAGGCACCACTCAGATTTACGCCGAGCTCTCACAGTCCAAAATCGTGCACGAGTACGAGACAATAATCGCTTAGTGCGTTCATCATATACAGTCTTTCGCCTCGGAGTTTCTCCGGGGCTGATTGTCGTTGTGGGAAAGGAGGTGGTGGATATGCTGGAATTTATCCTCCGCTATTGGCTGGAGGCTCTGTTTGGCCTCATCGTGGGTGTGCTGGCCTTTGCCGGCCGGTGGCTGTGGAAACAGGTACGGCAGGACAGAGACAACGGCAGGACGCTCAAAGCCGCCATGCAGGCGCTGCTCCGGGCGGAGATCATCAATGTGTACAATCATTATGAGGATCGGGAATGTCTCCCCATCTATGCCCGAGAAAATCTGCATGCGCTGTACAAGCAGTACAAGGCGCTCGGCGGCAACGGAGCTATTGAGGGGCTGGTAGAGATCGCGGACACATGGCCTACATCATCCAAAGATGAGGGCGACGATTAAGGAGGTAAAATTTTTATGGAGAACATCATGAATTACATCAAGCCGGAACTGCTCGTGCTCATCCCGGTGCTGTACTTTTTGGGTACGGGGCTCAAACGGTCGGATGCCGTATTGGACAAGCATATCCCGCTCCTGCTGGGGGCTGCGGGCGTCGCGCTGGCGCTCCTGTGGGTGCTGGCCTCCTCGGATATGGCCGGCGCGCAGGACATCTTACAGGCCATTTTTGCCGCCGTGACGCAGGGTATCCTCTGCGCGGGCTGCTCGGTGTACGTCGACCAGCTCGGCAAGCAGCACAGAAAGGATGATTGAGTATGTCGCAGAAGCTATCGCTCCCCTTCCAGCAGCCCGTACTCTCGGCGGCGTACAAGCATCCCCTCTATCGCGCTCATCACGGTTACACGCACTACGGTTGGGATATGGGCTGCGATGAGCCGGGGTATGCTGTCCTCTCTCCGGGGGCCGGCCGGGTGGTCGCCGCCGGGATGGACGGCTGGAGGCTGCATGGCGCCGGGGCTGGGCTCGGGAACTGTATCGTGCTCATCTTCTCGGATGTGCAGTTTTCGGATGGAGCAACACTGTACGTTGCTTGCCGCATGTTTCATCTGGCTTCGGTCGCCGTCAGGACCGGGCAGACGGTGCGGCGCGGGGATAAACTCGGCGAGTACGGTGATACCGGTGCCGGGAAGTGGGGGAAACACCTGCATATCGAGTTTGATATGGACACCGATTACCCGGCCCATGCAGTTGGGGGGGCTGGCGGCGGCCGTGTGATTAAGCGTGGAACACTGGACAGCACCGTCGACCCGGCGAGGCTGTTCCATCGGATGCAGGGCCAGACCGTCCGGGGCTGCCCTGCAGATGATGGCCGTAACTGGTACGATGGACAGGATCTTGCCCTCCCTCTCATGGGAGCGGCTGTCTGTCCGACATGCGGAAAGGAGATGTGAACATGAAAATACTGATTGACCCCGGACACGGAGGGATTGATTCGGGAGCCGTAGGACATGGCTACAAGGAAAAGGATATCGTACTGGAGGCGGCGCTGTACATCGGCAGCCGCCTCCAATCTTTGGGGGCAGAGGTAGCCTACACCCGTACAGATGACACCAACCCTGGCGAGCCGCAGGAGCGCGGGAAAATGGCGAAGGGCTGTGACTATTTCCTCTCGCTACACTGTAACGGGAACAAGAATCTCGCGGCGCATGGCTCAGAGGTATGGTGCAATGCCGGGGAGAGCTATGCTTACACGGAAAGCCGATTTGCGGAATATCTCGGAAAGTTTTTCCCGTGGCGTGGGATAAAATCCAAAAACTGTGCCACCGAGGAGGAGATCAGCCGACCCTACGACAGCAAGAGGAGATTCGTTGAAACCTACTCCTGCACGGACTGGTACGGTGTGCTGCGGGGTTGTGCGAGCGTAGGCGTGTCCGGTGACCTGCTGGAGATGTTCTTCATCACCAACAAAGAGGATGTCCAGGCATATCTCCTACACAAGCAGGAGATATGGGAGGGCATTGTTCGGACCATATGCGAGAGCTACAGTATGGTCTATGTGGATCCGAAACAGCCGCCCGCATCTACTACCGAAACGGTGCCAAAAGCACAGTATGATGCGCTGATCGCGAAGGTGGCAGAACTGGCCGGAGAACTGGCAGCCTTGAGTGAGAAAGCGAAAACGATGGTATAATAAGATCCCGGTGATTCCTTTAAAAATGGGAATCACCGGGCCTTTTTGCTTATTGCTAGACAGCCAACTTGCCCAGCAATTTGAAGCTATTTCTTACGGACTTTGTCTTCAGGAACCCAAAAACGAAATGCTTTGAGTCCATAGGAGCTGGCAAAAATACGCCGCCCCTTGACAGTGATATAAGGACTATATATCCACATATACTGTCACCTCCTTGCACTATATCTAGTACTTGCAAGGAAAGCAAAACTGTGATATAATAATATTAAGGGTATATTATAACATTGGCAACGGTTTTGTTAACCCTGCCAGCACTCAAAAGTCAAGCGCGCCAACGCTTGGCTTTTTTGCTGTTTCAATGAGGAGTGAGAAAACTATGTGTTCAGAAAAGAAAACAATAACGAAAATAATAAAGAAAATAAGAGTAATACTTGGATTTTTCATTCCTATTTCTATTTATTCAATCTTATACTTTTGCACAAAAGATAATAAAGTACAGGATTTTAATTTGACAAATTTTTTGGAATTGATTATTGCGTATTTAAGTTGTTTTATTGCCATATTTACATTTAAACGTTCAGCATCGTCTTCATTAAATGAGAGATTATCACATACACGTCCAATTATCATTGCATCGATTTTTGATAATATGGATTTAAATGCAAATAGCTCAAAACGTACAGAGTTCAGACGATATGTCTTACAATATAATACATATTTACAGTATAAGGAATATGTAAACGAATGTCAAAAAGAAATGGAAAAAGCGGAGATATATTCTTTTTTCCGAATTAGAAATGAATCAAACAGTTATGTTTTACAATATGAGCTTCGCGCAACAGTAAATGGAAAAGATTTTTTGAAATATAGTGACAATAGTTTATGCCCTATGGAAGAAATATTTATTTTCATCCCTCTTGATTATAAAAAAATGAAAAAGGTATACTCTGCATCTATTATAATCACCTACTTAAGTTATAGTGGCGAAAAGATTGATTACAAATATGAGTATATATTTGTTCCTATAGAGACTCAGGATACAAAAAACATGAAGCCCATATCTCACAGTTATCGAGGTAAATATGAAGGCAAGGTCACATTTGATGTATCTGAAAAATCAAATGATTACAAATATGAAAAAGTCGAATACTAATAATTGAGATAAAATAATACGCTATACTAGTTACTGTCCAAAGAGATTAGAGTGCTAGCAAAAAAGTACGACTAATTTCTTGTTTTTGACCCGGCAAAGCAGCAGATTACTATTCACTATACCTTTCCCCTGTACGGCCCCTGAGAGGTCTATACAGGGGCTTTTATTTTTACGGGGTAAACTTACAGCTTTTTTGTCGCCTTACGTGTCGGAGGCGGTAGGCTGCATTGCCGCCATGGTGACGCTCCCCTCTGCATTCCGAGCGGGGGCTGTACTTCTGACGTCCAGTCCATGCGGTTTGCCTTTCTCGATGAGACGGCAAATGCGCTCCGTCAATTCGGTGTGCTTCTTCCCATGCCGCCAGATATGCAGGTGCGCGATTTCGTGGGCGATAACCTGTTCCAAGGTCTCCGGCTCAATCTTCATGTAGGGGTTTTCGAGGGCCAAGAAGCACTCATGGATGAAAAACTCGTCGATGGTGATGCGGAATGGAACGGGTTTCTCTGTCCCATCGTCCTTCGCCCAGCAGATACCCAGCGCTTCTTTGCTCGTCCCGGTGAGCTGTTCATGATTCATAGGCTCAATAGGAACGCGGACATTCACAGAGTATTTGATCTTTGCTACGGTGTCGTTGAAGAACTCGGACTCCTCCTCGATAAGGGTGGAAGCAGTGTCGGTCTCCGTGGGAGCGGCGGTCGCCTGCGCAGTCTTCTGCTCCGGGGAGAGATACCAGCGGCGGCCTTGCAAGTTGATGTACCGTTCGCCGCTTTTGTTGGTGTAGACTTTAACGGTGTGGCTTTTGTTGCACCAATGAACCGTTACG
>CATJWG010000292.1 GCA_949744165.1 uncultured Eubacteriales bacterium
AGTGGCGTAAAGAGCGGAAAACGGCCTGAAAAGGCAGGGCTGTGACCTTTTACTGTCACAGCCCTGCATACATAGAATACTTCGTTGCGGCACCTTGCCTAATGGGCCACACCCTGTTTTTCAAAAAACTCAGTGTTATTATATGCTTAAATCAAATCAAGAACAAAGGTCAGCAGAACGAAAGCCAGAGCAACCCATTTGGTGTATTTGGCAAGCTTGGCGTCCAGCGTTTTTGACTGAGCTTTGGCAGAAAACCCGCCGGCGCTGTTACCGCCGATGGCACCGGAAAGTCCCGCGCTTTTACCACTCTGAAGCAACACAATGGCAATAAGAAATATGCCGCAAAGAAGCTGAATGATGGTTATAATGAGTTTAAGTGCAGTCATTTGTTACATCCTTTCAATCTGAAATGGGCATAAACCCACATTTATCCGATAATCACCATAGTATAATAGCACAAGCGTGTAGCCATTTCAAGCTTTTTATACAATTTTGCGTAAAAAAATCCTGAGCCTTTACCATACCTGCCAGCGCAGGACAAATGCAGCCAAGTACAAGGTCCAGCATGAGGCCAGCATAGTGGTTAGGATAAGGTCGGCGCGGCGGTTTTCGCTCAGACACGCCAAAGCTGCCGTTATGGGAAACAGCGCAGCCAAATAGCGCGGTGCGCTCAGCAGCCAGGTTGCGCCTATGGCGACGACGTAATAAGAGATGAAGTACGCCGTGTAAGAGGCGCGCAGCTGCTTGACGCACGGAAGCATAACGCAAAGTGAGCAAAAGGAGCACAGCAGGTTTGGAAGCCACAGGCCGAGGAAAACTCGGGTGTCACTGAAAGCGCTGTTTACCGCGTTGTCAAACTGATACGCGGCAGTGTTGAAAAAAAGACCTAAATTCTGTCCCCAGTGGACGCTTTGATATTCCATGTACTTGAACGGGCTGCCGGCGACAAGGTAGTTTATCAGGCAGTAGCCGCCGAAACCCGCGGGGATTAGCAGCAGGAACAGGAAGTTCAACGCCCTCCGCGGCGTAAACGGTCCGGAGCGAACCGTGTGGCCGACCATTTCAAACAGTACGGGGACGAACAGCGCCAGCCCCAGTGAGCGTGTGAAAGCCGCCAGCGCTCCGAACAGGCAGGAAAAAAGCCACTTCCGACGCCTTGACAAGTAGATGCAGGCAAGGCTCAGCAGCAGAAACAGTCCGTCGCTCATTGGTGCGACGAAGAAAAAAGCGCCGGTTATTATGCAGGCGTATTTCAAACCGCGCAGGGCCCCCGAATGGCCGAAATCAAGCCGCAGCAGGAGATACAGCAGGCAACCGCTCCCAGCGAAAGCGAGCGCGGAGGTCAGCAGCGCTGCATAGAGATAGTCGCCAACAAAAAACGACATGACGCGCACTGCGACAGGATAGCCGGGCAGAAAGACAAGCTGTACAAGCCTGTCCCACTCTCCATCGGATAGGTACCAGTCCCGCGCAATATCCAGATAATGGCGGCTGTCCGCACAGGTCCAAAATTGCAGGGACTGGACGAAGCTCTCCTCGCACCCCATCAGATGCCTCAGGATGTATACAAGCAATAGTACGGCGACATCGACAAGCAGCAGCGAGATAAATATTTTCGCGCAGACACCACGTAATTCCGGAGTGTCCTGTTCACGAGGAGTATCCTTTAGAAGGGTATTATGCGTCCAGAAGTGTAGCCACACGGGCACAAAACGCAGGCACAGCGCGGTCATAAGCCCTGCGCTTGCAAGTGCGGACACGCGACCAGCGGGGCTGACGCTGGGAGTGTGCGTCCACCAAAGGACGAATGCTCCAAGCATTACGGCCAGCCCAGCGGCGGAAATTGTATATTGTGCTTTCTTCATACTCATAATACGGCCCGCAGGGTAAATGCCTTTCAGCGCGCTGTCTCCGCGGGCGTTTTTTATGCTTTTACGCATTACTTTCCTTCGATGATTTTTTTCTGCGTCCGTGCCGGCGGCGTCCCTGAGAAGCTTTGGATTTGTATTGTGCCTGCATCTCGTCGTCAGCGGCGTAAACTATGCGGTTGGCGGTCCAGGTGCCGTCCTCCGCGTGGCGGAACTTCAGCCGCACGAGATATTTGCCGTGCTCGCGGCAGGTGGCAAGGGACATGTAGCGCCGGTCGCCTTGGTTGACCCAGCGGGAAAGCTTCATCCCACCTTTACACTCAGGGCATCTGACGGCGACGGCCTCGCTGTTTGAAAATATAGACGCCCGCGTTTCATAGCCGGTAAATGTCAGGTGCTCGAGAGGCTCGGGACCCTCATCGCCGTCGGGTGAAATCTTCTGTGTATTCAGGCTCAGCAAGCGCATGGACTCGTCGTAGTGCTCAAGACCGCTGTCCATGTCCAGATGTGAGCAGACCAGCGCAGTGTTGTAAGCGTCACCCAGCGCGTCATGAGCAACACGGGTTTGCTCGATATCGAAATGCTCCATGGCAGTGTGCAGCGACTTCTGACTGCGGTCGCCCTCGGTCTGCGCATTGTAGATAAGCTGGAGGTTTATCCAACCGGAAATCCAATCCCAGTCTAAGTCATGTATGATTATATTCTGCTCGAGTATGCCCTTGTCGTCATAGCCCCAGGTGAGAAAGGTGCAGCCGTCGCCGCACCAGGCGCGGAAGGACTCCATCGCCTCGGCAAAGCCGCAGGCATCACGCAGACGCTCAGAGTCGATTCCGGTGAGCTTTTTAACCTTGTAGTGCATTTTGCGGAAGTACACGGGTTTGACGTCAACCTGGAACTCCTCGCCGGGGGTCATGTCCTCATTGAGCTTAACAGCGCCGATTTGGATAATTTCACCCCGAAGGTGTATCGGGAGACGGTTGTAAACTGAGGACTTTGCGCTCATGGCCTGATTCCACTCAAGGTCCAGAACTACATACTGCACTTGTTAACACCACTTTCATGAGCGCAAAAACGCGCTGTATAGCCGGGCTGATGTCCGGCAAACTGCGCCCTGAAGCAGGGCGCAGACATTAACATTGATATTATAACACATATCATGTGAGTATCTCAACAGTTTTTTATTTGATATGGATATTATTATGTGGTATAATTCATCAACGTCAAATTTTGGGTATATACATCGAAAAAAAGAAATATACTCTTCATAAAGCGCAATCTATCCACGGAGGTGGAGCATGAATATTGTTGTACTGTGCGGAGGACTGTCCGGAGAGCGGGACGTGTCCATATCCAGCGGTAGCGGAGCGGCCAGGGCACTGCGCGCTCTCGGTCATAACACCGTGCTCATAGACCTTTACCTCGGATATACTAAGCCGTTTAGAGCCCCCGCGGAGGTTTTTGCCGGAGCGGGAGATGTGGAGCTTCATCGCGTAGGGGAGAGAGTGCCGGACCTGGACACGGTCAAAGCGATGCGCCCCGATGACGGACACCGCGTTGGACCCCATGTTCTTGAGCTGTGCATGGCCGCTGACATAACCTTCATGGCCCTGCACGGTGAGGAGGGAGAAAACGGTAAAGTTCAGGCGATGCTGGACCTGTATGGCGTGAAATACACCGGCTGCGGATATCTTGGCAGCGCGCTTGCGATGAACAAGAGCCTGAGCAAGACCGTTTTCCACAGCTGCGGCATAGCTGCGCCGGAGGGCGTGACGATCAGCAGGGATGACGCACGTGAATACCTCCCGCCGGATTTTCCACGTGTGGTGAAGCCGTGTAGCGGCGGCTCGAGCGTGGGGACATCGGTGGTGACAAATGCGGGGGAGTACGCCGCGGCGCTGGAGCTGGCGTTCCGGTATGAGGAGAAAGTGCTTGTTGAGGAATTTGTAAAAGGGCGGGAGCTGACCGTCGGCGTGATGGACGGAGAGGCGATGCCGGTTATCGAGATAATCCCCAATCAGGGCTTTTACAGTTACAAGAGCAAGTACCAGG
>CATJWG010000293.1 GCA_949744165.1 uncultured Eubacteriales bacterium
AATACCCCCGGCGGCAACTCGGACGGCGTGAAGGAGCTGGTCATCTCCACAATGATACTCATCGCGCGCGACGTTTTGGGCAGCATGAGATGGGTGCAGGGTCTGACGGGTACAGATGAGGAGATAACCGCGGATGTCGAGGCCGGAAAGGTAAAGTTTGTCGGCCCCGAGGTCGGCGGAAAGACGCTCGGCGTCATCGGCCTGGGCTGTGTAGGTTCCCGCGTGGCTAACGCAGAGCTGGACTTAGGTATGACGGTTTACGGCTATGACCCATATCTGTCAGTTGACGCGGCATGGAAGATTTCACAAGACGTCATTCATATGGAATCTCTCGAGGCGATGCTTCCTCTGTGTGACTATGTAACGCTGCACCCGCCGCTTACTGCGGAAACCTACGGTATGATAAACGAAAAGACCATCGGAATGATGAAGGACGGAGTGCATCTGATAAACTACTCCCGCTATGAGGTTGTAGACGAAGACTCCGTGATTGCCGCGCTCGACAGTGGAAAGATTACGCGCTTTGCCTCAGATTTTCCATCCGTGCGCACAATAGGCCGTTCTGATGTGAGCCTGACGCCGCACCTCGGAGGCTCCACAGATGAGAGCGAGGTAAACTGCGCCGTCATGGCCGCGCAGGAGCTGGTGGAGTACCTCAAGACCGGCAATATCAGAAACAGCGTGAACCTTCCAACAGTTATGCTTGACCGCCTCGGTGTGGCGAGACTTTGCGTTATTCACCGCAATGTGCCGCGAATGATTAACCGTTTTCTCGACCTGATAGGAGAGCAGAACATAAACGTCGAGCACATGATAAACAAGCCTCAGGGTGAGATTGCCTATACTATCATCGATGCTGGTTCCCAGATAGGTCAGGATATCGTGGACAAAATTGCCGCTATGAAAGAGGTCATGCGCGTGCGCGTCATTGCGTGACAGAACGGCCGGTGTATGAAAGTGCGGATAAGGCAGGAAGTACAGGGCGATTATGTGCAGGTGCATAAACTTATCGCAGAAGCCTTTGCGGGTGCTGAACATTCAGATGGGAATGAGCAGGACTTAGTCAAATCACTGAGAAAAGGCAGTGCTTTTATTCCGGAGCTTTCACTGGTTGCGGAGATAAATGGTGAGTTGGCAGGACATATTCTGTTTACGAAAGCGGCAGCGGGACAAGAAGAAGTACTTGTTCTTGCCCCGCTATCTGTAAGGCTTGGATACCAGAGACAGGGTATAGGAACCGCGTTGGTAAGACGTGGACATGAGATTGCCGTGGAACTTGGATACCGGTATTCTATGGTACTGGGAAGCGAATTATATTATCCAAAGTTTGGGTGCGTACCCGCAGGATCTACGGGCGTTAATAATCCGGAGGATATTACGCCGTGCAATTTTATGGCTGCCAGATTACTCGAGAATGCAGAACCAATCAGAGGAGAGCTTATTTACGCAAAGGAGTTTGCAATATAACCAAAGATAAAGTCAGGTCTACCTTTCTTCGGGCAGACCTGACTTTT
The DNA here is from genome assembly GCA_949744165.1 of uncultured Eubacteriales bacterium. Lineage (GTDB taxonomy): Bacteria > Bacillota > Clostridia > Oscillospirales > Oscillospiraceae > JAMPGF01. Next base: position 1,515 of record CATJWG010000293.1, read on the forward strand.
TTAGGCGCTATTTCTTAAAGCTGTCCTTAAGCTGCACCGCACGGTTGAACACAAGATGCTCTGGTGTGCAGTCTCGGCTGTCGGCGCAAAAGTAACCGAGGCGGAGAAACTGGAAGTGGTCGAGTGGATTTGCCCCGGCGAGCAGCTTTTCGACCTTGCAGTCGGTGAGAACTTCAAGGGAATTAAGAGCGAGGCATTCGATGAAGTCCTTGTCTGCGCCGTCGGGGTCCTCATCGGCAAAAAGATTGCTGTACAGGCGAACCTCTGCGTCGGCGCAGCTATTTCCATCTACCCAGTGAATGGTAGCGCCCTTTATTTTGCGCCCGTCGGCGGGGTCTCCGCCGCGGCTGTCGGGGTCGTAGGTGGCAAGAACTTCGGTCACATTGCCGTTTTCGTCCTTTACGCAGTCTGTGCAGCGAATCAGGTACGCGCCCTTGAGACGGCACTCGATTCCGCCTGGACTCAGGCGTTTGTACTTAGGCACGGGGGTTTCCATAAAGTCGTCGGATTCAATGTACAGGCTTCCGGAGAAAGAAACGGGGCGCGTTCCAGCATTGGGGTCGTTGGGGTTGTTCTCGATATCAACGGTCTCGCTCTGGCCGGCGGGATAGTTGGTTATGGTCAGCTTTATGGGGTGCAAAACAGCCATTGCGCGCTGCGCGGTGTTGTTCAAATCCTCGCGCAGACAGTGCTCAAGGAAAGCATACTCAACAGTGCTGTTTACCTTTGAAACGCCTATCCTGTCGCAGAAATTGCGTATCGACGCGCTGGTATAGCCGCGGCGGCGCAGGCCGCAGAGTGTTGGCATACGCGGGTCGTCCCAACCGGAGACACGGCCCTCTTCGACCAAGCGGCGCAGCTTGCGTTTGGACATTACGGTGTAGTTTATGCCAAGCCGAGCAAACTCAATCTGGCGTGGCTTGCTTGGCAGAGAGAGGTTGTTCACGACCCAGTCGTACAGCGGACGGTGGTCCTCATACTCAAGTGAGCACAGCGAGTGCGTTATACCCTCGAGTGCGTCCTGTATGGGGTGGGCAAAATCATACATGGGGAAGATGCACCATTTCGTACCTTGGCGGTGGTGTTCGACATAACGTATGCGGTAGAGCACAGGGTCGCGCATGTTGAAATTGCCGCTGGCGAGGTCGATTTTCGCGCGCAGGGTGTATCTGCCTTCGGGGAACTCGCCGTCCCTCATACGGCGGAACAGGTCAAGGCTCTCATCAACCGGCCTGTCGCGGTAGGGGCTCACGGCTGGATTGGAGATGTCGCCGCGGTATTTGGAAAATTCCTCAGCGGTCAGTTCGCAGACATATGCAAGCCCCTTTTTAATAAGCTCAACGGCGTAGTCATAGGTCTGCGGGAAGTAATCGCTGCCATAGAAGAAGCGGTCATCCCAGTCAAAGCCGAGCCAGTGGATGTCCTCCTTTATTGCTTCGACAAACTCGGAGTCCTCCTTAGCAGGGTTGGTGTCGTCCATGCGAAGGTTACAGATTCCGCCGAATTTTTCCGCGGTGCCGAAGTCGATGCACAGCGCCTTGCAGTGGCCTATATGCAGATAGCCGTTCGGCTCGGGCGGGAAGCGGGTGTGTACCTTCATTCCGGCAAAACGCCCGCCGTCTGCTATGTCCTCCTTGACAAAATCGTGAATAAAATTTGTGTTTTCATCCATATATATCAGCTCCATATGTATTGTTGGCAGAATGGAAGTATTATACACGAATGCGCGGGAATTTACAACAGCTTTGGTAGAGATAT
>CATJWG010000294.1 GCA_949744165.1 uncultured Eubacteriales bacterium
ACCTGACGGGCAAGCAGCAGGTGCTCGCGGGTCTGGGCCATGGGGCCGTCGGAGGCGGCGATAACTAGGATTGCACCGTCCATCTGAGCAGCGCCGGTAATCATGTTCTTGATATAGTCGGCGTGGCCCGGGCAGTCAACATGAGCATAGTGACGGTTAGCGGTCTCGTACTCAACGTGAGCGGTGTTGATGGTGATACCGCGCTCACGCTCCTCAGGAGCCTTGTCGATGGAGCTGTAGTCGGTGTATTCTGCGCCACCCTGCATTGCCAGGAACTTGGTGATTGCGGCGGTCAGGGTGGTCTTACCATGGTCGATATGACCGATGGTACCAATATTTACATGGGGCTTAGAGCGGTTAAACATCTGCTTTGCCATAGTGGAACATCCTCCTTAGTTTTTAGAAAAAATGTGTTCGTGTACGGTAATTTCATTCTACCGTAAATTTCCTTGCTTTGCAAGCAATATTTGGGCTTATCGCACTTAACTTCACTGCAAAACAGGCGATGCCTGATTTGCATGGCGCAGAAAGCGCACTGAAGTTTTATTAGACGTCATTTGCACATCGGCGCAAATGCACACCACAGCATGAGGCGCATATTCCATGGAAAATGTCTGTTTTCAATGAAAAAGTAGTATCAGTCCGTTTTCCTTGCGCCGATTATCGAATCCTGAAGATTTTTGGGCAGCTCAACATAGTGGCTGGGCTCCATGCTGTAGTTGGCGCGGCCCTGAGTTTTACTGCGCAGGTCGGTCGCATAGCCGAACATAGAGGAGAGCGGCACGTTTGCCATGACCTCAGCGGCGCCGTTTCTTATCTCCGAGCCCGTTATCATGCCGCGACGGGCGTTGAGATCGCCCATGACGTCACCCATATAATCGTCTGGGGACGTTACGACAACCTTCATGATAGGCTCAAGCAGGGTGGCACCAGCCTTCTGGCAGGCCTCCTTGAAAGCCATGCTTCCGCATATCTTGAACGCCAGCTCAGAGGAGTCAACTTCGTGGAAGGAGCCGTCAATAAGCGTGACCTTTACGTCAACAACCTCGTAGCCGGCCAAAACTCCTGCCTGCATGGCACCCTGAATACCCTGGTCAACACAGGGGATATACTCCTTCGGGATGGCGCCTCCGGTTATCTTGTTGATAAACTCGTATCCCTTGCCGGACTCGTTCGGCTCCACGGTCATCTTCACGTGGGCGAACTGACCCTTACCGCCAGACTGGCGCACAAAGCGCGTGTCCACGGTGGCGGGCTTTGTGATGGTCTCTTTGTAGGAGACCTGGGGACGGCCGACGTTGGCCTCAACCTTGAACTCACGCAGCAGACGGTCCACGATTATCTCCAGATGGAGCTCGCCCATGCCCGCGATGATGGTCTGGCCGGTTTCCTCGTCGGTATAGGTCTTGAAGGTGGGGTCCTCCTCGGCCAGCTTCTGAAGGGCGATGCCCATCTTTTCCTGGCCTGCCTTGGTTTTGGGCTCAATAGCCACGCGGATAACGGGTTCGGGGAACTCCATGGACTCGAGGACTATTGGCTCCTTCTCGTCACAGAGAGTATCACCCGTGGTGGTATTTTTCAGACCGACCGCGGCGGCAATGTCGCCAGTATAGACTTTCTCAAGGTCTTCGCGGTGGTTTGCGTGCATGAGCAGGATACGGCCAAGACGCTCACGCTGGCCTTTGGTGGAGTTGAGCACGTTCTTTCCGGTTTCAAGTGTGCCGGAATAGACGCGGAAAAAGCTCAGTCGGCCGACATAGGGGTCGGTCATAATCTTGAAAGCCAAAGCGGAGAATGGGCCGTCATCATCGGGGCGGCGGTCAAGCTCGTCGCCGGTCTTGGGATTTGTGCCCTTTATCGCAGGAATGTCCAGCGGGGATGGCATGTACTCCACAATCGCGTCGAGCAACTTCTGCACGCCCTTGTTCTTATAGGAGGTGCCGCAGGTCACGGGCACCATGCTTACAGATACGGTGGCCTTGCGGATTGCCTCGCGTATGGAGTCGATGGGGATTTCCTCGCCTTCCAGATACTTCTCCATGATTTCGTCATCGAAATCGGATACCGCCTCGAGCAGCTTCTCCCGGTACTCGTTTGCAAGCTCCTGCATGTCCTCCGGAATCGGCTCGGTGCGCATGTCCTTGCCAAGCTCGTCATAATATATGCGCGAGTTCATCTCGACCAGGTCAACTATGCCCCTGAAATCGGCTTCGGCGCCTATGGGCAGCTGTATGGGAACAGCATTGCACTTGAGCCTGTCATGGATCATGTTCAGCACATTGAAAAAATCCGCGCCCATGATATCCATCTTGTTGACGTAGATCATGCGAGGCACATGGTAATGGTCAGCCTGACGCCATACTGTCTCGGACTGAGGTTCAACGCCGCCCTTCGCGCAAAGCACCGTGACGCAACCGTCAAGCACGCGCAGGGAACGCTCAACCTCAACGGTGAAGTCGACGTGGCCCGGTGTGTCAATGATGTTTATGCGGTGGCCTCTCCAGTGACAGGTGGTGGCGGCGGAGGTTATAGTAATACCGCGCTCCTGCTCCTGCTCCATCCAGTCCATGGTGGCGGTGCCCTCATGCGTTTCGCCAAGCTTGTAGTTGACGCCGGTGTAGTAAAGTATGCGCTCGGTGGTGGTGGTTTTGCCCGCGTCAATGTGGGCCATGATGCCTATATTTCTTGTTTTTTCCAGTGAATACTCTCTCGGCATAATTTACAAGTCTCCTAATTACCAGCGGAAATGCGCGAAAGCCTTGTTGGACTCGGCCATCTTGTGGGTATCTTCGCGCTTTTTAACAGAGGCACCAGTGTTGTTGCAGGCGTCCATAATCTCGCCGGCAAGGCGCTCCTTCATGGTCTTTTCGCCGCGTTTGCGGGCGTAAAGGGTCAGCCAGCGCAGGCCAAGGGTCTGGCGGCGCTCGGCGCGGACCTCAATGGGAACCTGATAGGTCGCACCGCCGACACGGCGGGCCTTGACCTCGAGTGTGGGCATGATGTTGTTCATGGCCTCGGTAAAGGCGTCAAGTCCGTTCTTGCCGGTCTTTTCCTCGATGATGTTAAAAGCGTCGTAGACAACTTTCTGTGCCACGCCCTTTTTGCCATCGAGCATAATGCTGTTAATAAGCTTTGTCACCAGAACGCTGTTATACACAGGATCCGGCAAAATTTCTCTTTTGGGAACGTTACCTCTTCTGGGCACTATGCTTCCCTCCTTCATTATGAAATGATTTCATCGGTACTCGAACGCGCTTAAGCCGCGTCCGTTGCGCCCCGAGGTTTATACGGCTCCGGCGGATAAGCCGGGCTCGAAATATATAAACAACAGGGCAAATTGCTTTGCTGCTGAATGGGTTTCTTACTTCTTGCCGGCCTTCGGGCGCTTTGCGCCGTACTTGGAACGGGCCTGCATACGTCCGGTGACGCCCTGAGTGTCCAGAGAGCCGCGGATGATGTGGTAACGCACGCCAGGCAGGTCCTTGACACGGCCGCCGCGGATCATGACGACGGAGTGCTCCTGAAGATTGTGGCCGATGCCGGGAATGTAAGCGGTGACCTCGTAGCCGTTGGTCAGGCGAACACGCGCGATTTTACGCAGGGCGGAGTTCGGCTTCTTGGGGGTGGAGGTACGAACGGCGGTGCACACACCGCGCTTCTGCGGAGAGGGCAGGTCGGTCTCCCTGTTCTTGAGGGTGTTCAGGCCCTTCTGCATGGCGGGGGAGTTGGACTTGTCCGTGGACTGCTTTCTTCCCTTTCTTACCAGCTGATTAAAAGTAGGCATTGTTTTCCTCCTTTCCTGAAGAAAT
>CATJWG010000295.1 GCA_949744165.1 uncultured Eubacteriales bacterium
GAAAGCAGCTTGTCAATGATTTTGTTGAATTAACCGCAGACTTAGTGTATAATATCTCTGCTGAAATTATAAAAAGCGTAATGCGTATACCAAGGAGATATACAAAATGCAGGAAAGCATCCATATAAAGGGCGCAAGAGCCAACAACCTTAAAAATATAGACCTCGAAATTCCGCGCGATAAGCTCGTTGTAATGACCGGACTGTCCGGAAGCGGAAAGTCCAGCCTTGCCTTCGATACAATTTATGCAGAGGGCAAGCGTAGATATGTTGAGAGCCTGTCGTCATACGCTCGTCAGTTTTTGGGCCAAATGGAAAAACCGGACCTGGATTACATCGACGGCCTGTCGCCTGCGATATCCATTGACCAGAAAACAACAAGCCGTAACCCGCGTTCCACCGTTGGTACTGTGACGGAGATTTACGATTACCTGCGTCTTTTGTGGGCGAGGGTGGGCGTGCCGCACTGCCCAGTCTGTGGCAAGGAAATAAAGCAGCAGACGATTGACCAGATAGTTGACCAGGTCCTTGCGCTGCCGGAGCGCACGAAAATACAGATAATGGCGCCGGTGATAAGGGCAAGAAAGGGAGAGTACTCCAAGGTATTTGAGGATGCGCGAAAATCCGGATATGTGCGTGTGCGCGTGGACGGTAGCATGTACGACCTCGGAGAGGAGATAAAGCTGGACAAAAACAAAAAGCACAATATCGAGGTGGTAGTGGACCGACTCGTGATAAAGCCGGACATAAACCGCCGTTTGACTGACTCGATAGAAACCGCCTGTGTGCTGTCCGGTGGTCTTGTGCTTGTGAGCCTGAGCGACGAGGACAGAGACATTATGTTTTCCCAGAACTATGCCTGTGAGGATTGCGGAGTGTCGATAGCGGAGCTGACGCCGCGCATGTTTTCCTTCAACAACCCCTACGGCGCCTGTCCGAGCTGTACGGGACTGGGAATGCAGCTTCGCGTAGACCCCGAGCTCATTATTCCTAATCCGGAGCTGTCGATAGTGGATGGAGGTATAGCGGCCTACGGCTGGGGCAATGTAAAAGACAACTCGATAAGCAAAATGTATTTTGACGCGCTGGCGAAAAAATATGATTTTAAGCTTACCACGCCGATAAAAGAGTTGCCAAAGAAAATAGTTGACATAATACTATACGGCACTAAGGGTGAAAAGCTTAAGCTCAGCTATGAGCGGGCATCAGGGCGCGGTACTCTCATGCAGAGCTTTGAGGGAATTGCAAACAACCTTGAGCGCCGCTACCGTGAAACGCAGAGCGGCAGCGCGCGCGAGGAGCTTGAGCAGTGTATGAGTGAGACTCCGTGCGCAGAATGTCGTGGTAAGCGATTGAAAAAAGAGGCGCTTGCGGTGACGGTAGGGGATATGGGAATCTCTGATTTTACGCATATGTCGATTGCTGAAGAGCTCGATTTTATTGATTCACTCAGGCTCGACGCGCGTCAGGAGATGATTGCCAGCCAGATACTTCGTGAAATACGCTCCCGCTTGAAATTTTTGCAGAGTGTGGGCTTAGGATATCTTACGCTCTCACGGGCCTCAGCCACGCTCTCGGGCGGAGAAAGTCAGAGAATACGTTTGGCAACGCAGATAGGCTCGAGCCTTATGGGAGTGTTGTATATTCTGGACGAGCCATCTATTGGATTGCACCAGCGTGACAACGAAAAGCTGATAGCCACGCTCAAGCAGCTTCGTGACCTTGGAAATACACTGATAGTCGTCGAGCACGATGAAGACACGATGCGCGCGGCGGACTATGTTGTGGATATAGGCCCAGGCGCTGGCGTTCACGGTGGAGAGGTAGTGGCCTGTGGCTCGGTGGAGGATATATGCGCCTGTGAAAGATCCGTTACGGGGCAGTATCTGAGCGGGAGAAAGAAGATATCTGTTCCTGAGGAGCGCCGGAAGGGGAACGGTAATTTCCTGACTGTACGCGGCGCGCGGGAGAACAACCTGAAAAATGTCAGTGTTGAAATACCGCTGGGTGTGATGACCTGTATCACCGGAGTATCCGGTAGCGGAAAGTCCAGCCTGATAAACGAAGTATTGTACAAAACGCTCGCCTCCCGTCTCAACCGCGCGAAAATGCACCCGGGACAGTGCGACGCGGTGGAGGGGCTGGAGCATGTGGACAAGGTAATCGCTATAGACCAGAGCCCGATAGGCCGCACGCCGCGCTCAAATCCCGCGACTTACACAGGAGTTTTCAACGATATACGAGAGCTCTTCGGCAGCACGCAGGACGCGAGAATACGCGGCTACAACGCGGGACGTTTTTCCTTCAACGTGCGTGGCGGCCGCTGTGAGGCCTGCAGTGGCGACGGGCTTGTGAAGATTGAGATGCACTTTTTGGCCGATATCTATGTTCCCTGCGAGGTCTGTCATGGAAGGCGCTACAATCGCGAGACGCTCGAGGTGCTATACAAGGGAAAGAACATCTCCGATGTGTTGGACATGACGGTGGAAGAAAGCCTTGAGTATTTTGAAAATCTGCCGAAGATAAGAAACCGGCTGCAAACTTTGTACGACGTTGGCTTGGGATATGTCAAGCTCGGACAGTCCTCGACCACTTTGTCCGGAGGCGAGGCCCAGCGCGTGAAGCTGGCCACGGAGCTGTCGAAGCGCAGCACGGGCCGGACAGTGTATGTGCTCGATGAGCCTACAACGGGTCTGCACGTGGCAGATGTACACCGTCTTATAGATGTGCTGGGAAAGCTGACCGACGTGGGGAATACGGTTATTGTAATTGAGCACAATCTTGACGTGATAAAATGCGCCGACCATATAATTGACCTTGGTCCCGAAGGCGGGGATATGGGAGGAGAGGTGATTTTCACCGGCACGCCTGAGGAATGTGCACAATGTGATGAAAGCGCCACGGGGCAGTTTTTGAAAAAGCTGCTGTGAAGGGGCCCAAAAACAACGCAAATTTTGAACCGGCGGACTCGGATGCTCATAGAATGAGCTGAGGAGGTCGTTATATGCTTTTGAGGATACTTTTTGCCTTATCCGTGGCCGTGGCGCTGATGCTCCTTCTGTGGCTGCTTCGCGGCGTTATGCTAACACCTGTGCGTGTGGGAGTAAATGAGCGCCTTGCCATTGTGCTCACGGTCTGCGGTCCCGCACCAGAGCTGGAAAACACTGTTGAAGCTCTGCTGTGGCTGAATCATAACGGAACTTTACGCGCGCAGCTTTTAGTGCGAGACGCGGGCATGGACTCAGATACCAGACATACCGCCGAGCTTTTGGAGCGTCGCGGTGTCGTTAAGCTTATTGTTTAGATGAAGTGAAGGATTAGAGATGACAGAAAATGAACTGACCGAGTTATCTGGAACCGTATGTGCCATAATATACGCCAACGAGGAGAACGGGTACACTGTGCTGCGTGTGGAAACTGGCGACGGCGAGACAGTGACAGCCACGGGCTGTCTGCCCTTCGCTGCGCCGGGCGAGCAGATAACGATGTATGGTGCATGGACGCGACATCCCAGTCACGGGGAACAGTTCCGTGCAGATTATGCCCGGCGCAGCATGCCCGTTGGCGCGCAGGCGATATATGAGTATCTATCCAGTCGCGTTATCAAGGGCATAGGGCCCGCCACAGCGTCGGTGATAGTCAGCCAGTTTGGAGATGCTGCGCTCGATGTGATAGAAAACGAGCCCGATCGCATTGCCGTGCTGCGCGGCATAGGTAAAAAAAAGGCGCTGGAGATAAGCCAGGCGCTCAAACGGCAGACAGGACTGCGCCGTCTGATGGAGTATCTGGGAGCGCACGGACTTAAAATGCAGTACGCTATGCGCCTGTACCGCTTTTACGGCGAACAGGCGCGCGACGTGCTAAGCGAAAACCCATATGTAATATGCATGCCTCATATAGGCGGGGAGTTTGCCGAAGCTGACGCACTGGCGCTGGACCTCGGCTTTGATGGTGACAGCGCACAGCGCATAGCCGCGGCAATAGTCTTTGAGCTGGAGCACAACTCCGGCAACGGTCACGTTTTCATTCCAAAGGAAAAGCTGCTGCCGGTAACTTCACAGCTTATAGACGTAGACCTTGAGTCCGTCGAGGAGGGATTTGAGGTGCTCGCCGATGCGGGGGCTATAATCTGTCAGAGTGTTGCCGGCTGTCAGGCATGCTATCTTCGTGCTCTGTATGAGGCAGAAGTCTATACAGCTCAAAGAATAGTCGACATGATCTTGTCTGAAAATAAGGGACAGGCTGACCTTGAGAGTATAATCGCGGAGGTTGAGAACGGGCAAGGCATACATTATGCTCCAATGCAGAGAAAAACTCTGGACATGGCGGTAAAAAACCGTATAATGGTCATTACCGGAGGCCCAGGTACAGGAAAAACTACCACAGTGCGCGCGATAATCGCAATATTCGAGCACATGGGCCTGACAGTTCAGCTTGCCGCGCCCACAGGACGTGCAGCTAAGCGTATGACTGAGTTGACCGGACGCGAGGCATCTACCATTCACCGTCTGCTTGAGGCCGGATACGCCACTGACGGCTTTGAACTTGTTTTTCGCCGTGATGAGGACGAGCCGCTCAAGTGCGACGTATTGATACTTGACGAGTGCTCGATGGTTGACATAACGCTTATGAAAGCTCTCTTGTCGGCGCTTCCGCTCGAGTGCCGCCTAATTATGGTAGGCGATGCGGACCAGCTCCCGTCCGTGGGACCGGGTAACGTATTTCTGGATATATTGCGCAGCAATGTGGTGCCCACAGTACGCCTGACGGAGATCTTCCGCCAGACGGCGGATAGTCGCATAGTGCGCAACGCGCATATGATAAACGCAGGGGAGCATCCGAACATAGCCGAGAACAAGGGTGACTTTTTCTTTATGCGCCGCTTAAACCAGGACGCGGCAGTAGAGCTGATAACCCAACTGTGCTCGAAGCGTCTGCCGGAGAATATGAGGATAATGCCGCAGGACATACAGGTGCTGACACCAACGAAAAAGGGCGCCTGCGGCACATATAACCTTAATTCCGGACTTCAGCGCGTACTCAATCCGCCAGCGGAAGAAAAAAATGAGAAGAAATTTGGCGAATTTGTCTTCCGAGAGGGGGACAGGGTGATGCAAATCCGCAACGACTATGATATAATATGGGTGTCGTCGGATAGTGCAGTGAAGGGAACTGGCGTTTTCAACGGCGATATCGGTTACATAAGCGCGATAGACGCTGTAAAAGAAACACTTATAGTTGATTATGACGGACGTTTGGCAAGCTACAGCTTTGAAATGCTATCTGAGCTTGAGCACGCATGGGCAATGACGGTACACAAATCTCAGGGCAGCGAGTACAGGGCTGTCATACTCTGCCTCAACGGAGGGCCGCAGCCACTGCTGCACAGGGGCGTGCTGTACACTGCTGTGACGCGGGCGAGAGAACTTTTGATTATTGTGGGCGATGAGCATATAGTCTGGCAGATGACGGACAATTACAAGCAGACCCGTCGCTACAGCGGCTTGCGCTCAAGGCTTGCAGGAGGCTGACGGGAAACTGGGCGAAGAGATTACGGAGGCTTCATCATGGGTTTCTTGACTGGATTGCTGGACCTTCTCTATCCACCGTGCTGCGTGTTTTGCAGAAAGCTTTTGAAAAAGGGCGAGCTTGCCGTATGCGAAAAATGCAGGGACGAGCTGCCCTATACGCGAAGCGGAGGGGCGCAGACGGGAGATTTTTTCTCTGTGTGCGTGGCACCTCTGTATTATGAAGGAACTGTGCGTGAGTCGATATTGCGATACAAATTCAACGAGGCCACCGGCTATGCCAAAGCGTACGGCGAGCTTGTGGCAGGGTGCATAAAGGATAATCTCAGCGGACTCTATGACCTCATCTCCTGGGTTCCGCTGAGCCGCAAGCGCTATAAGGAGCGAGGCTATGACCAGGCGATGCTGCTCGCGCTTGCCGCGGCGCTGGAGCTGGGAGACGTTGCGGTTTCCACGCTGGAAAAGCACCGCGACGTTGCCAGACAATCAAGCATGGGCAGTGCGGAAAAGCGAAAAGCCAATATATCCGGAGTCTATCACGTGGCCGACCCTGAGCTTATAGATGGAAAACGTATACTGCTTATTGACGATATAGTGACCACTGGCTCAACGCTGTCCGAGTGCGCGCGTATTTTGCTGCAAGGCGGAGCAAAGGAAGTTATGTGTGCGGCTATTGCGCGCTCGCGGGATTAATATTGCGCTTTTATGTCCATAATGGTTGCAGCGGTGATAAAAATTCTCGTTACGCCGTGTAGATTTCTTGTGAGGTGAATCGAATGCTCTTTTTTGAGAGAGATATTGCCATAGATTTAGGTACTGCCAAAACGCTTGTATATGTGCGCGGGAAGGGTGTGGCTGTACGTGAGCCGACCGTTGTGGCCGTGGAAAAGAGCAGCGGAAAGCTGCTCAAGTCCGGAGAGGACGCTCAGAAAATGCTTGGACGCACGCCGGCCAATGTCATAGCGATACATCCCATTTTGGCCGGAGTTATCTCAGACTATGATATGACAGTGCGTATGCTTCAGGAGCTTATCTCCCGCGTGACCTCCTTCAGCTTCTTCAAGCCGCGCGTTATTGTGTGTGTGCCCAGCAGCATCACTGGAGTTGAGGAGCGCGCGATAATTGACGCCACGATTGAGGCGGGAGCCAGAAAGGTTTATCTTCTGGAGACAGCCGTGGCCACCTCCACCGGCGCGGGAATTGATATATCCAAGCCTGATGGACATCTGGTAATAGACATCGGAGGCGGAACGACGGAGATAGCCGTGGTTTCCCTTGGCGGAGTTGTGGAGTGCGAGTCTATAAAGACCGCGGGCAGCGCCTTTGACGAGGCTATAGTCAAATACATAAGGCGCAAGCACAACGTCCTTATAGGTATGAGAACCGCGGAGGAGCTCAAGACTACAATAGGTTGCGTGTTCCCGCGCAGCGACGCGGGGTATCAGGAGGTAAAGGGCCGCTGCCTGGTGACGGGGCTGCCGAAGGCGGTGCAGGTTAATTCAAACGACATGATAGAGGCACTTGAGGAGCCGGCGGAGATACTGCTTGAGACTCTGCATATGGTGCTTGAGCGCACGCCTCCGGAGCTGGTGGCGGACATCTCGGTAAACGGTATAGTGATGTCCGGCGGTGGAAGCATGCTCTGGGGGCTGGACAAGCTCGTTGCCAGCCGGACAGGGATAGAGGCCGTGGTGGTGGACGACCCGCTCGCCTGTGCTGCCTACGGCGCTGGCAAGATGCTTAGAGAGCTGAACAACATGCAGGACGGCATGATAAATCTGGCACGCCGTAAGCAGATGAAATGAATCAAAATACGCACCACTTAAGTGGTGCGTATTTTGATTCATATGGTATTATATTTTGTCCCGCTCGTTCCACCGATATCGCCGGAGTATCAGGCTGAAAGCAACGCAGACCAATACACCGGCGAGGCCTGCAAAGAAAAACAGCAGGGCACAGCCGGCGCCTTTTTCAGTACCGAAAAGACGGGCTACAACACTGCCTGCGGAAGATGCGGTAATAATCGGTTCGAACACCCTGTCTACCAACACGCCGCCGAGCAGATAGCCCAGGGGAATGGTGAAAAACTGAAGCGTATTGCGACAGGAATAGACACGCCCCTGCATCTGCGCGGGTATCGTGCTACGGAAGATAACGTCCATGTTTGCGTTCATGAACGGTATCATAAGCCAGCCGAGCACCGCGCCGGCGCACCAAACTGCGGGGCTATTTCCGAAAGCGAGCATGAAGTTCTCAGTGCTCATGGCCAGAAAAAGCGACAGGCAAATGGCCCTGACTCTGTTGCGCGGCGCAGGAGCCAGCGCGGCAAGCAGGCTTCCTCCCAGGCAGGCGAGGCCGACACAGGCGTTGATAAGGCCCAGGATGGCTTCACCTCCGTTTGCCTTTGACAGTATCATTGCCGGCAGTGCAACGTTGTAGATGGATGCTATCAGGTTAATAAAGGCCAGAAACAGAATAAGATTTAATATAAGTGGATTATGCCGCAACCAGACGAGGCCTCCACGAGCGGAGGCAAGAACATTCTCGGCTTGTGTATTCTCAAAGCCTGTTTCTGGAATGGAGATGAAAAACAGCAGGGTTATAAACGCGATTGCAAAGCTTATCAGATCTGCCGCAATCACAGCTTCGATGCCGACCACTGTGAACAATGCCGTTGCAATAACGGGGGTAAGTATAGTGTTCATTGACTGCGAAAGCGAGC
>CATJWG010000296.1 GCA_949744165.1 uncultured Eubacteriales bacterium
TCGCCGCGTTTGACCATGCTCATGTGTGTTCACACTCCGATGAAGGATAGTCGCCCACTACAGTTTATGTAGGGTCGTGTTATCATTTTCTCTCATCGGTGGGGAATTTATACACTCTCATGCCGGTCCACGGTAAATTTTCTCATCCAAAGGCTCACAAACACGGCCAAAAAGCGCGCGGAAAAAATTTTCTGTGCTTATATGTAGACCCTGGGAACGCGCGCGCTTATCGCGCAGGTCACCTCGTAGTTAATCGTGCCGGCCTTCTCCGCCAGCTCTCCGGCGAGCATCTGCTCGTCCCCGTCGCGGCCTATTATCGTCACTACGTCGCCCTCCGCACAGTCCGGCAGCGCGCTTATGTCCACCATGCACATGTCCATACATATCCTGCCGACCTGCGGACAGCGCCGGCCGCGAATCAGCATGTCTATCTTCCCCGACAGAACCCTGTGCAACCCGTCTGCATAGCCTATGGGCACGACGGCAAGGCGCGCGGGCTCTTGGAGAATGTAGGTACGTCCGTAGCTTACCGAGTCCCCCGCCGCGTGCCCGGTTATGGCATACACGCGGCTTTTGAGCTCCAACGCCGGACGCAGTGAAAGTCCTCCACGCTCCTCGCCCGGATACATTCCGTAGCTTATCACGCCCGGACGCACCATATCCATGCCGAGCTGCCTGTAGTTTATCACGGCGCCGCTGTTTGCGCAATGCCTTATCTCGAACCTGTGTCCCAGCGCGCTCTCGGCCCGCTCTAGCGCATCCATAAAGCGGCTGTACTGCACTGCGGTAAAGCCGTCGCCTGGCACGTCGGACACCGCAAAATGGGTGAACACCCCCTCAAAATTCAGCTTCGGCAAAGCCAGAGCCTCGGTCATCTCCCGCATACGGTCCGCATCGCCCGCGGCAAATCCGAGCCGTCCCATACCTGTGTCAAGCTTGAGATGCACCCGTAAATCCCCATTCAGACGCTTTGAAAGCTCTCGGGCGTATGAAAGGCTTCCGACCGCCTGCGTCAGTCCGAGCTCCTCGAGCGCTCCGGCGAACAGCGTCGGCGTCACGCCCAAAATGAGTATCGGCGCGATTATGCCCTCGGCACGCAGCTCCTCGGCCTCAGCCAGACAGGCCACGGCCAAATACTCCGCCCCCGCCTCCAGCATAGCCTTGGCCGCCGGCACGGCGCCGTGCCCGTAGGCGTTGGCCTTAACCACACCCATAAACCGCGTCCCCGGAAGCATTGCCGACTTTATTTCTCTTACATTGCTGCGGATATTATCCAGCCTGACCTCTGCCCAGGTTCTTCTTATCTCCTGTTTGATATCTCATCAGCTCCCGTTTCCTGCTGTTCGTATACATCGCATGTAAAATCGCTCAGCTCACAGCTTATCACCGCGCGGCCCGTGCAGACTATCTGCGCGTATCTCGGCTCAAGCCCGGCTGCGTCCAGCCACAGCAGCACGCTGCTGTTCTCGCCGGCGTAAATCTGCGCGCACAGCATTTCCTCCCCGTCCGCTTCCTCGGCCCACACGCTCACGGCGTGGCCGCCCGTCAGCGCGTCGAAAATCATCGGCGCGGCCTGCGCGGGCGTCGGGACGTCCCCGTCCGTCTGACCGAGATAAAGCTGCGTTCCCTCGTAATCTATGTGCGTTCCGTCGTTTTCAAACCGGACCGTCACGCCCTCAGCCAGTTCCGGCTCGGTTACGCGCACCGTCGTTTCCTCCGCCGTGCGCCGGCACTCGAGCGTACAGTTGAACACCGTCTCGCCCAGATCCGCGTTCAGCTTCGCCGTGAACGAGAGCTCATCTGCCGCGGCAAACTGCGCGCGCCTTTCGCTGAATTTTTCTTCCCAGTCCGTGCCGGAGGCGCAGCCGGCAATCAGACTCAGGCTTATCATAAGTGCAAGCAATCCTGCCCGCCTCATGTTTTTTACTCCTGTTCCAAAATTTTTGCCACCCGCGGCAGGGTATCTATAACATCCCCCGCCGTCATGGCGTATTCACCCTTTTCCTCCGCGCACAAATCTCCCGCCAAGCCGTGGAGGAACACCGCCGTGGTCACAGCGCGCTTGAACTCGAACTGCCCGAGCATTGCGGCGATTATACCTGTGAGCACGTCGCCGCTGCCGCCCTTGGCCATTCCCGGATTACCGTGGGTGCTTATGTACGTCTCACCGTCCGGAAAAGCTACAACTGTGCGGTAGCCCTTGAGCACAAGCGTACAGCCCCAGCGCCCGGCAAAGGCGCGCGCGTCTGACACCCTGTCGCCCGTGAGAACGCCGCCCATGCGTGCAAACTCTCCCTCGTGAGGAGTCAGCACCAGCTCGCCGCGGTGGCGCGCTATCGCCGACATGTCCCGTGACAGCGCGTACAGTCCGTCCGCGTCCACAACCGCCGGCTTGTCACTGCCGGCAATCACTTCCAGCGTCAGGCGCACCGTGTCCCTGCTGCGGCCAAGGCCGGGGCCTATGGCCAGCACGTCACAGCCGCGCAGCCTTTCAAGAAGCTCGGACGCTCCCTCATACGAGAACATACCGTTCTCGTCGCATGGCAGCGGGAAGGGCATACTCTCATCGTTTTTCACCGCAGTGACGGCGTATATCTGTTCCGGCACGGCCAGATGTACCAATCCCGCGCCGGAGCGCACTGCCGCGCGGGCGCACAGCGTCGGCGCACCGGTGTAGTCCCGGCAGCCTCCGGCTATGAGCACGCGGCCGTAATCGCCCTTGTGCGTAAGGGGATTTCTCCTCGGTAAACGCACCTCCCCGTCGAGCATGACGCAGGTGCTTGTGCGCGCCTGCTCAAGCAGGGTCTGAGGCAGTCCTATGCCGCAGACCTCAACCCTTCCGCAGCAGGTGCAGCCCGGCTCGGAAAAATGGCCAATCTTGGCCATGGAAAAGGTCACCGTTACGTCTGCGCGCACGGCCTGCCCCATAATTCGCCCCGTGTCCGCGTCCACGCCGCTGGGTATGTCCGCCGACACCACCGGCACGCCGGCCGCATTTATCAGACGTATCGCCTCGGCTGCGGGTCCCGCCACCTCGCGGTTGAGTCCTATCCCGAATATGGCGTCAATTATCACTCCCGCGGCGTCCAGCCTTGCGGCAAGGCCCTCCTCGCGGGGGTCGAAGTCCTCTACGCTGCCTCCGAGCTTTTCAAGGCGGCGTACCATCTCACGTGTGTCAGGGCTCATACTCCGTCTCTTTCCGCACATCAGCACCCGCGTTTCAAAGCCACGGCGCAGAAGATAGGCCGCACAGGCCACTCCGTCGCCCCCGTTATTGCCGGTGCCGCAGAAAATGTACGCGCTCTTCTTCCCCCGCGCGAGCTCCTGCGCCGACTCTGCAAGATGCTCGGCCGCGTTCTGCATCAGCAGTGTAGACGCTATACCCATTCCCTTCACGGCGTT
Source organism: uncultured Eubacteriales bacterium (assembly GCA_949744165.1). Taxonomy (GTDB): domain Bacteria; phylum Bacillota; class Clostridia; order Oscillospirales; family Oscillospiraceae; genus JAMPGF01. Next base: position 3,403 of record CATJWG010000296.1, read on the forward strand.
TTCGTCCGCTCTGCGCATAAGCGCCGAATTCGATAAAATCATGCCCCCGCTCCCTTCCGATGCTTGTCTGGATGTCTGAGCCCTCGTCCTCGGGCTCAGACAGTGCTGTTTAATATTTATTTATCATATTTTGCATTATATCCTGTCCGACAAAATTAGTCAATTTTAAACTTGATATTCCCGCGCTTTGCGGTTATAATGTAGCATCAGTTGAATCCATGTTACCAGCGATGAGCGGGAAAATGACGCCGTATACCCACGCCAGAGAGGAGCCGCCGCCGGCTGAGAGCGCTCCGTGGTGAAGTCGTCCGGTTCGCCCGTGAGCTCCGGCCAA